>CAMLEF010000056.1 GCA_946478675.1 uncultured Flavobacteriales bacterium
AGTTTGAGGGTTTTATCACGACCTACAGTGATCGTGTGACCACCGAAGGCAGCCGCTCGATACGTTGCTTTCGCGCCTGCAGCCATCGCTCGTGATTGCCGACGGCTCCGACGGAAAGAAGCGCACGCAGCAATGGAAAACGATCTGCGAAAAAAGAAGCGTTCGTTTCTACGACGTAAAAGAAAATGGCGCACTGATCGTTCACGGCGACAAATGAAACACGACGACTATCCTCAGCGGGGTGTGCGTGTTCATGAAACAGGGTTTGAACAAATACAGTCCTGCTGTTTCACTTATCCATGACACGCCGACACTTGTTCAAAACACTGCATTTTTCAGCAAGAAGCGAACGAATTTCATTGCGCAATGAGACGCTTCTTCCAACTAACCCTGTGGCTGATCGTAAGCGCAGCAGTGCTGTACGGCGTTGCCTGGTTGTCGCCGTACCGCACCCGGCTGCCCGGCTACCATCGCGTGAGCTATACGCCGGAGCAGTATCGCAACGCATGTGCGGAGCTGCGGAAGGGGCTCGATACGCTCACGGTGAAAGAACGCGCGAAGCTCCTGCAGCAGGCCGTGTCGGTGAAACTCTTTCGGTATTGGGAAGGAACGCGCTGGAATTTCAACGGCACCACGCAAACGCCGGGACAGGGCGGTATCGCCTGCGGATACTTCGTGATGACGATGCTGCGCGATGCGGGTTTTGATATCGAGCGATCGAAGCTGTCGCGCTGCAGCTCGGAAGACGCGATCAAAACACTCGTGGAGGAAAAATGTATTCACCGTTACAGCCGTGTAGCGATCGATGATTTCCTGAAGGAGATCCGGAAGAACGGCAACCAGCTGTACGTCGTCGGGCTCGACACGCACATCGGTTTTCTCTCCTGCGAGAACGGGCAATGCTGGTTCATCCATTCCGGCGGCGGTTACCCGGCAGGCGTGATCAAAGAGAAAGCGGAAGCATGCAACGCGTTGGTGAATTCGCGGTATCGCGTGACGGGATGTTTGACGAAAGATGAAAAGCTGCTGCGGAAATGGAACGGGTGATGAACATGAATGACGTTGTCTAACTTCGTGCACGATGAAGATCCTGCTTCCGTTCCTTCTTGCATTTTCGTTCCTGCTTTTCTCCTGCGGCAACAACAACTCCAAATCCCGCAAAGACTCGCTCGAAAAATTATTCGTCAACGATTCCGCTGCCGGCGATTCCGCTCTTGCGCCCGATGCGGATGAAATCGTTTTTGATCCGAACGACGGTTATGCGCTGGCAGGAGAAATTCCGTTTTCTATACTTTCATACAACAGCTATTCCATCCCTTTCGATTTTCAACCGAACGAGCTGCTTGCGCATTTCTTCCCCGGGAAAATTTACAAGCGCCCGGATTCGAATACCATTTTCAGCTGCTGGAGCTGCAAGGATGGGAAAACGTTACGTCACCAGCTCTACATGGATGAAGAGGTTAATTTTCCCCGCGGGAAAAACGAAACGGAATGGCTCGATACGATTTCCTGGAAACAACCCGACGGCAATCGTTACCTCGCGTTCTTCGTGCAAAGTTCCGAGCCTACTGACGACGGCGGTGGTTTTTGCTGCGGACGATTTACACCGGCGTGGGTGGGCGCTGCGATCTTCCGCGCAGAAAGCTCACAATGGAGTTTGATCGCTTATGAACCTGCGCTGGAATTGTCTGGATTGTTCCATCGCGCGGCGCTGCCGGAAGTTTGTGTTACAGGACAACACAGCTTCCTGTTGCGTATCAACGACTACGACCAGGGCGGCGGCGGACCTACGTTTGACTATGCGGGATTTTACGCCGTTAACGGCAATCATTTTGATTGCGTCAGCGAAACGCTTAGTACCGGCGTCGGCAACCGCATGACGGAATGGTCGACGGAAGTGATAGCCGCGGATAAAAATTCAGCGGAAAAATATCCCGTCATCCTTCTCAAAAGCAGCGGCCATCTCGTGCGATCGGAAAGCGAAGAAATAGGAGAGAACCTCGGCGTGCCCGAAGCGGAAGGATCGTTAAAGTCGGCAGAAACACTTCAGTTCACGCGCACGCAGCGGCTGGAATTCTCCAATGGAAAATATGTGATCGCGAAAACGGAATTCGCTGCGGATACCACATGGGAGCTTCCGCCGCAACAATAATAATTACCGCGAAAGTTCTTCTTCCGTCGCGGGGCGCAGCCAGTAACGCATTTCACCCGAGACCCTTGATTGGATCTGCTGTGGCGGAACCTGGCCGGGAAGAAAGTCGATCCGTATCGCCGCACCGACCGAATGTTCCCGGACCAATGTGCCGCGCGATTCCTGCTGGTTCGAAGAATACACACCGTATTCCACTTCTTCCACGAACAACGGAACTTCGGATTGATTGACGATCATCACCGGCGCTTGCCGGTTAATCTTTACAGCGGAACCGTTCCCGAGCGCGCACTCCGGCGATCCGCAAACGAAGAACCGGCTTACTTTCAGATCGGCGTCGAGGATATAAACTCTGTAAAAGATCATGTTGAGCAGACCGAGCGTAAACGCCCCGCAAAGAATGCTCATGATAATGGTGACGCGCATACGGCCGGGCATCAGTTTTCGCAGGTAAAGGAAAACGGCGGCGAAAACAGACATCATAAGGATTCCGCCGATGGCAAGGCCCACGGTGTGGCTAAGGATCATGTTGGTCGGTTTTAAAAATCTTCCGGCGTTGCTTTCCGCAGCCAGCCTTTCTGCCGCAGCTCGTGACTGCCCAGGCTCACTTCATCCGGCGGCGTTTCGTCCGGGTAAAAATCGATCTGCGTTTTTTTGCTTTTCGCAGTGTGCGCAGGAATCCGCATCACGCCGGCCGCATCCGTATTATCCGAAGCGGAAGTCGTATACACCACTGTCTCCAGCACGTAATCTTCATTGGAACGATTCACGATGATCGTGTTCGGGTAATCGAAGCTGATCTTCGTTTTCTCACCGTTGCCGAGATCACATTCCGTTGAACCGAAGAGAATCGTCTTATGGCAGGAGCCGTCATTCCCGATCACGATCACCGGGAACAAAACGATTTCCAGCAGCGGCACCATCGGCAGTGACGCCACTACGAGACAAAGCAGCAGTTTGAATTTTGCCGGAAGACGGTTGAAGCGGTTGCGGAAAAACCAAAAGCTAAGCACGATAAGCGCAATCCAGAGGATAATGGTGCCGATCATTCCGAGCCAGTAATTGACGAACATGGAGCGTGGGTTAGTGAAAAGCAAAAATAGAAAAGCCGGTCATTACAACCGGCTTTCTGAATTTTAAGAGCGAAATCGCTTAGAAACGCTCCGTGCCTGCGAAGAAGAAGTTGCCTTCGATGGCTGCGTTCTCGTCGCTGTCGGATCCGTGGATCGCGTTGGCGGCGATGGATTTTGCGTAGAGGTTGCGGATCGTGCCGGGTTCCGCTTTCGCCGGGTCCGTAGCGCCGATCAGCTGGCGGAATTCCGCAACAGCATTGTCTTTCTCGAGGATCGCTGCTACGATCGGGCCGGAGGACATGTAATCCACCAGTTCGCCGTAGAACGGGCGCTCTTTGTGTACTTCGTAAAATTTGCCGGCCATCTGCTGGCTGAGACGCGTATATTTCATCGCAACGATGCGAAATCCTGCTTCATTGATTTTCGCCAGGATCGGTCCGATGTAATTGTTCTCTACCGCATCCGGTTTGATCATCGTAAAGGTCTTGTTGCCTGCCATAATTCGATTGGAGTTGTATTTCAGTAATTTCCGTTGATTTTCAGGCTGCAAAAGTAGGTAAAATTCAGCTTGGCAGGAGAAATCCTTCTAAAAATCCGTTAAACGATTTTGCCGCAGAGGCGCAGTGGGCGCAGAGAACACAACGATTTCTCTGCGTTCTCTGCGCCTCTGCGGCGAACACCGCTTTCGTTACCTTTGCCGCGTTCAACCTTCCCATTTACATTACCCAACTCTTCCCGTGAAAGCCAACTCGCTCGCGTCTCTCAAGAAACAGCTGTCCAAACCGAAAAAGATCGCCATCGTCACGCATTGGTCGCCCGACGGAGATGCGATCGGTTCTTCGCTCGGCCTCTGGAACTTCCTCGTGAAAAAAGGACATTCCGCCACCGTCGTCGTGCCGAACGAATACCCGGAGTTCCTGCATTGGATGAAAGGCCACAGCAAAGTAGTGGACGCGACGAAAGACAAGCCGAAAGCCGTGAAGACGCTGCAAAATGCGGACTTCATTTTTTGCCTCGACTTCAACGACCTCAAGCGCATCAACGTGCTTGGCGAAGTGATCGGCAGTCTGCCCGCGCCGCGCGTGATGATCGATCACCATCCTGAACCGTCGGGCTTTGCAGATTATGCGCTGCATCGCGTCAGCGCGAGTTCCACGGCAGAGCTCGTTTTCGAATTCATCAAATTCCTCGGCGGCGTGAAGCTCATCGACAAGCACATCGCGAATTGCCTGTACACCGGCATCATGACCGACACCGGCTCGTTCCGTTTTCCCGCGACGTCCGCACACACCCTGCGCGTGGCGGCTGCGCTCGTGGAAGCCGGGGCCGAAAATGCGGCCGATTACAACCGCGTGTACGACGACAATTCAGAAAGCCGCATTCGCCTGCTCGGTTTCGCATTGAGCGAGAAGCTCGTCGTATTGCCCGAATCGCGCACGGCTTATTTCACGCTTTCGCACGAAGAGCACGACCGTTTCCACTATAAAAAAGGCGACACGGAAGGGCTCGTGAATTACGCGCTCACTATCCGCGGAATTGTCTTCGCGGCTTTCTTTGCTGAACGCGACGGAAAAGTGAAATGCTCGTTCCGCTCGAAAGGAAAGTTCGACGTCAACCAGTTTGCGCGCACGCATTTCAACGGCGGCGGGCATATGAATGCGGCAGGCGGCTTGCAGGAAACGTCGCTGGAGGATGCTGTTAAAAAATTCAAATCGTTGCTGCCGGCCTGGTCGGAAAAACTGGAGAAAGCCTGACCTTTAAAAATTGAAAGATTCAAAAATTGAAGATTCAAATATTCTGTTCGGAGAAACGTTTGCTCCATAAAGAATCTTTGAATTTTTGAATTTTCAATAGCCAATAGAAAGCACCAAACTTCCCATGCTAAGAAACCTGATCTGGATACTGCCCCTGATTCTCTTTGCGTCCTGCGGTGACAAGCCGAAGCCCAAGCCGCGCAAGATGACGAAGGAGCAGCTCGAATATCTTTCCGAGCAGATGAATAAGTGGGATGCAACGAAAGAAAACGACGAGATCAATCAGTACATCAAAGCGCATAATTACCAGATGACGGAAACGCCTTCCGGGTTGCGTTATATGCTTTTGAAAAAAGGCGACGGTCCGCAGGCGAAGAACGGCATGCGCGCGAAAGTATCGTACAAGATCTACAGCCTCGGCGGAACGGTTTTTTACACGGCTTCTGCCGACAGCGCCAAGACGTTTACGATCAGCCAGGATAACGTCGAATCCGGTTTGCACGAAGGCATCCAGCTCATGCACGTGGGCGACAAAATGCGTTTCATTCTTCCGTCACATCTCGCGCACGGCCTCACCGGCGATCAATCAAAAATCCCTCCGCTGACCAGCGTCGTTTACGAAATCGAATTGCTCGAAGTGAAATGAGCCCGAAGTCAATAAACGTATTGTATTCATAGCTTTAATAAGCTTGTTCGAGCGGAGTCGAGAACCTTTCGCCTTCTAATGCAACAGGTTCTCGACTCCGCTCGAACAAGCAGAGAAAAAACTTCCAACTTCATCTCCCAATCCGAATTTATCCAGTGAAAAAACTCCGATTTCTTTTTCCCGCGTTTCTTCTCGCAACATTCCTCGTTTCCTGCGACGACAGCAAGTTTCCCGGTTACACCGAAGCGGAGCCCGGCATTTATTACAAGCTGCACGTCCCCGGCGAAAGCGGGAAGAAAGCGGGCCCCGACGATTTTTACGAAGTGCGCATGCAGAACAAGTTCGGCGGAAAAGTGTTTTTCGATTCCGACCTGATGAACGGCCGCGGCACGATGCTGATGCAATCTTCGGCGAGCCGTTATTTCAGCGTGCTGGGCGAAGGCGACAGTGCCACGTTCCTGCTGCCGGGCGGCGACCTCCAATTGCCGGGCGTTCCGGATACGGGCATGGTCGAGATGAACGTGAAGATCGTTCGCGTGCTTTCTGCGGATGAAGCGGCGAAGATCGAAGCTTCTTCGGATCCGGATGCGGAAGAGCAGCTGATCATTCAGCGTTACCTCGGCCGCCACCAGCTCAAAGGCGAAACCGACAGCACGGGTCTCGTGTTTATTCCCATCGCGCCGGGCAGCGGTGCAAAACCCGAAGCCGGCAAAACGGTTTCCGTGCGTTACACCGGCATGCTGATGAACGATCAGCTCATCGACCATCACGGCCTGAATGACGAGGCGCCGTTCACGTTTACCTGGGGACAGGAAGGGCAGATGCTGCCGGGGATTATCCGGGCGCTGGGCCGTATGAAAGCCGGCGAAAAAGCGAAAATAATCCTACCTTCGCCGCTGGCTTTCGGCACCGAAGGCTCTTCGAACGGAATCGTTCCGCCACACAGCCCCGTGGTGTATGAGCTGGAGCTGGTGTCCGTCCAATAACAACTGAGCAATTCTCAAATGAAAAAACTCCTTTTTGCAGTAGCTGCCTTCGCAGGCGTATTTTTTGCTGCTTCCTGCGGTGGCAACAAACATTATCCCGGTTACGAGGAAGAAAACGGATCGTATTTCAAGCTGCTTACGGCCAGCAAAGAAACCGTGAGCGCAGATACGGGCGGCGCCATCTTCATCAAGATCAAATTCAAAACGCAGAAAGACTCCGTCTTCCTCGATATCAATAAGCAGACGCAGCGCGCTTCCTTCCCGATGCGCATCGACAAGCCGAAATTCGCCGGCGACTTCCTCTCCATGTTCATGAAGCTGCACAAAGGCGACAGCGCTTCGTTCTTCATCCCGCTGGATTCGCTGCGCAAGAACTACCCGAAAGAATTCGAATTCAACGATCCGAAATACGATACGATGCAGTACCTCGGTTTCGCCGTGAAAGTCGATTCGATCTACTCGCGCACGAAGATGCAGGAGCTCCGCAAGAAGCAGGAGGCCGAGCAGGACCGACAGATCATCATCATGCAGAAGAAACAGGCGGCCCTCGCACCGCTGCAGGAACAAGCGAAAAAAGAAGAGCCCGATCTGAAGAAGAAAGACAAGCAGCTTCTTACCAAATACCTCGCGGAAAACAAGATCACCGCGAAACCCGATGCTGACGGCGTTTATTTCTGGGAAACCGGCACCGGCACCGGCGAGCCGCTCATGACCGGAATGGTGGTCGGCGTGAAATACACCGGCAAATACCTCAACGGAACCATCTTCGATGCAAACACGCTCGTGGAAGGCGAAGACCCGATGTACTTCCGTCTCGGCATCGACCCGATGGTACAGGGCTTCACCAACAGCGTGATGAAAATGAAAAAAGGCGGCAAAGCGACGTTCATCCTTCCGCCGAAAATGGGTTACAACGACAGCCTCACCCGCGTGTTTGACGTAGAGGTGGTCGAAGCACGCATGCAGCAGTAACCGTTCTTTCGTTCTTAAAACCTGCAATCCATGGCCCGGTTTGTCTCTCGTTTCGTACTGACAATCGCGCTGTCGGTTGCAGGTTTTTTCTTTTGCGGTTTTTCAAAGTCGCCCCAAGCGAAAAGCTTCAACGGCTATCAAAAGGTCGGCAGCAGTTATTTCCGACAGGTCCGCAGAAGTGCAGATACGGTAACTGCCCGGGTCGACGGAGCCATTTTTATCAGCATTAAGTTTCTTAACGAAAAGGATTCCGTTTTCCTCGATCTCAACGAAAAGACACAACGTCCTTCTTTTCCGTTCCGCATAGATCCGCCAAAGTACAAAGGCGATTTTCTCGACCTGATGAGCCGTCTGCATACAGGCGACAGTGCAGTATTTTTTATGCGACTGGACTCGCTGAATGCAAATTACCCGCGCGAATTCTTTTTCAACGATCCGAAATATGACCGTATGACCTGGCTGGGCATGGCGGTGCGTGTTGATAGTGTATATTCCCCGGAGAAGATGCAGGTGCTCCGTGCAAAGCAGGAAGAGGAGAAGCAACGCCAACGGGAAATTCAGGCACGCGTAGAAGAAATTCTTCAGCCGCTTCGTGAAAAAGCTACCGCTGCCGAACCGTACCTCAAAGAGCACGACCAGGAGCTGCTGACCGATTACCTCCGGAAAAACAATATCACTACGCAACCGGATGCGGATGGCATTTATTTTATTGAGATGACGCCGGGCTCCGGTGAACAACTTACCGCGGGCCGCACCATCGGGGTTCGTTACACCGGCTATTATCTCGATGGTTCGGTCTTTGATTCCAACGAACTGCTGCCCGAACAACCACTGATGTATTTCCGTCTTGGCGTCGACCCGATGATCGCCGGTTTTACCAATATGCTTCTCCGGATGCACAAAGGAGAAAAGGCGCGTTTCATTCTGCCGCCTGCGATGGGATATAACGATGGACTTACCCGTATTTTCGAAGTCGAAATTGTCGAAGTGCAATAACCAACCATTCTAAAAACTACATGAAACGTTTTCTTCAGATCGTTTTCGCCCTTTCTCTTGTCAGTATCGCAGCCTGCTCGCTTTTTAAAAAAGATAAGAGCAGCAAGAAACCTTCCGACGGCGTCGAGCGTCCCTGGAGCAGCAAGCCGTTGAAGACACCGGAAACGGTCAAGGTCTGCGACGGCATCGAATACACGCTGCTCGCCAAAGGGGATGGCCCGCTTCCGCAGCCCGGACAACGTTGCCTCGTGCTGTACAAAGGCATGCTTCCCAACGATACCGTTTTCGATGCGTCGTACCTGCATGGCAACCAGCCGCTGCAGTTCCATCTCATGCAGCACCAGGTGATCGCCGGCTGGGATTCGGTTTTCTCTCGTTTGCATTGCGGCGATAAAGCACGCATGACGCTCGCTCCGCAATACGCTTACGGCAAACGCGCGATGGGAAAAATTCCGGCGAACGCCACGCTCATCTTCGAAGTCGAGCTCATCGATGCGCTCGGCGCCCCGACGCCCTGGGATGCGAAAGGCAAAGACACCATCACCACGCCGAGCGGTTTGAAAGTCGTCATGTTCGAGTCGCACCCGGAAAACCCGATGCCGACCACCGGCAGCAACGTTGTCGTGGATTACAGCGGCTTCCTGCTGAACGGAACGATGTTCGATTCATCCGTCGACCGCGGACAGCCGTTTTCGTTTGCGCTGGGCAAAGGCCGTGTGATCAAAGGCTGGGACGAAGGCATCGCGATGCTGCACAAAGGTGAAAAAGCGAAACTGATCATTCCGCCGGCGCTGGGTTACGGCGATCGCGCGATGGGACCGACCCTGCCTGCGAATTCCACGCTGGTGTTCGACGTTCACCTGATCGATTTCAAATAGACGACGCGAATAAGAATCGCCGGAGATTTTGCAGCTTTACAAGGATGAACGATCCGCGTAAACCTGTAAAGTCTCCGGCGCTTTATTTTGTTGCCGTCGTTCCGGACGAACCGGTGCGTTCGCAGGTAGAAGCGTTTCGCCAGGACCTCTTCCAACGGTTCGGAACGAAAGTCGCGTTGAAATCGCCGCCGCACATCACGCTGCTGCCGCCGTTTCATTTCGAACGTTCGCGCGAAAATGAATTGCAGGAGGCGGTGAAGAGCGCGCAAAAAGATCTTTCACCATTCGAAGTTGAGCTTCACAATTTTGACAGCTTCCCGCGCGGCGTATTGTTCGTTGCCGTAAAGCCACAACCGCAGCTGGAGCAACTCTGGGAAAAAGTCAACGCCGCATTCGCAGAAATTCCCGGCTTCAAAGCAAAGCACGTCCACGAAAAATTTCATCCGCACATGACCATCGGCAATCGCGACTGGAATGAAGGTGGGTTTGCGCAGGCGAGAGCGGAATATGCGGGGAAGAAGTTCCATGCGGCGTTTGTCGTGAAGGAAATTTCGCTGCTGCGATTGGAGAATGGTCGGTGGTTGGTTTGTTAGGTTGGTAAGGTTTGTTGGGTTTGTTGGGTTTGTTGGGTTAGAAGGTACCCGCCTGTTCGAGCGAAGTCGAGAACCTGTTTCATTCCAATCAACAAGTTCTCGACTCCGCTCGAACAAACAGATAAGCAAACGTTTTTTGGACTGACGTTAATGACAATCAAACATAACCCGTCGCATTTCGCAGAAACATTTAACGAACCAACTTATCTAACCTAACCAACCTATCCAACTCAACCAACCAACACCCGCAACTGCTACCTTTGCGCCATGAAAAGCAAGATCCGGATCATGCGACTGATGCTGCTCTTCAGCACGCTGCTGCTGGGGCTGAAATTTTTCGCGTGGTGGATCACACGTTCGAACGCCATCCTGACCGATGCGCTGGAAAGTATTGTGAACGTGGTGGCAGGTGCGTTTGCGTTGTTCAGCATCAGCTACGCGGCGCGACCGCGGGATGCGGAACATCCGTATGGCCACGGTAAAATTGAATTCGTCTCTGCGGGATTCGAAGGCGCGTTGGTGCTGCTGGCGGGCTGTGGAATTATTTACCAGGCCATTCACGGTTTCATCAAAGGACACACGCTGGAGAAAGCGGATATCGGCGCGGTTCTCTCCGCAGTTTCCGGTGCGGCAAACTTTGTGCTCGGACGTTTCCTCATCGTGCGCGGGAAAAAACAATCGTCGCCGCTGATGGAAGCGAACGGACGACATCTCGTTTCGGATACCGTATCGAGCATCGGGCTGGTGGCTGGACTCGCGCTCATCTGGCTGACGGGCTTAACGTGGCTCGACAACGCGCTGGCGATCGGTTTCGGTTTGTATATTTTCTACACCGGTTCGAAGATCGTGCGCGAATCGCTCGGCAACCTGCTCGATGAGCAAGACCAGGAAAAAGTCAAGAAGCTCGTGGAAGTGCTCAATGAAAATCGTCGCCCGGCCTGGATCGACATGCACAATCTTCGCGTGGTGAAATACGGCTCGGTGCTGCACGTCGACGCGCACATTACATTGCCCTGGTATTTTTCATTGGTAGAAGCGCACGACGAAGTGCATGCCGTAGAAGATCTCGTGAAAGAAAAAATGGGCGAGGAGATGGAATTTTTCATTCACGCCGATCCCTGTCTGCCGATGAGCTGCTCCGTCTGCCAGATGGAAAACTGCAACAAGCGCCGCCAGCCGTTCGTTCGCACACTGAAATGGACGGAAGAAAATATCAAGCCCGATCATAAGCATACGGCGAGGGATCTTCAGCAATAATACTTCTGTTCGGTAGTGAAGGGCGGTGATTCGGACATTCGTGCATTCGGTCATTAGGCTGTACTGACTAACATTCGGGAATTCTTTGTGCCTTCGTGTCTTAGTGGCAAAATCTTTTCCCCAGGAATCGACCGCTGCATCAAAATCATTTCCCGAATTCCGAATGTCCGAATGTCCGAATTCCCGAATGTCCAACAACTTTCTATATTAGCAGTTCACCCTCCTGCCATGCGCCAACTTCTCATTTTACTGCTATTCCTTTTCCCCTTTTCCATTTCTGCAAATAACTTTCTTCATCGCGACGGTGCGGTGATCCGTGATGCGGATAACAAAGAAGTGAAGCTCGACGGCGTGAACCTCGGCGGCTGGCTGTTGTGGGAAGGCTGGATCTGGGGCGGGAAATTTTCGTCGCAGAGCACGATCCTTTCGAATATGGGAAAGCTGGTCGGTCCCGCTGCCGCGAATTCTTTTCGCGATGATATTTTCCGACACTTCATTGGAGAAGATGACATCCGCCGCATCTCGGAGCTGAAGATGAATGTCGTGCGCGTGCCGTTCAATCACCGCATTTTCGACACGGCGTATTGCAACGCGATCGGCTGGCAGATCATGGATTCGCTCGTGCATTGGTGCTCGAAGTATCATGTGTATGCCGTGCTCGACATGCACGGCGCGCCCGGCGGACAATCGAATTATTTCATCGCCGATCCGGACAAGCCTTATCTCTGGAAAACGGAAGCCGACAAGCAGAAGACGGTGGCGCTCTGGAAAAAAATTGCGGCGCGTTACAAAGACGAGCGTTGGGTAGCGGGTTACGATCTGCTGAACGAGCCGATACCGCCTTCCGATCCGGAGCTCATCAAAATGTACAACCGCATTATTCCTGCCATTCGCGAAGTTGATAAGAACCACATGATCTTTCTCGAAGGCAGCCAGTTCGCCACGCGCTTCAAAGGTTTCACTTCACTGCCGGATGAGAACATGGCATTCAGCTTTCACGTGTACACGTTCCTCGGCGGAAAACCGGAAAAGAAGATCGGCGATCACGTCACGCTCGGACAGAAGTTCAACGTGCCCATCTGGTGCGGCGAGTGGGGCGAAAACAATTATGAAGCGCTGCAGCACACGCTCGACGTGATCACCGATCCGAAAACCGGTTTCGACGGCTGGTGCTTCTGGACCTGGAAAAAAGTGAAGAAGCCGAATTCCACGCCCGCGCTCAACGGCATCAACATGAGCGGCGACTGGATGAAGCTCATCGGCTGGTATTGCAAGCCTTCGGAGAAAGACGCCGTCCCCGCCGCCACCGCGCAAAAGCTCAACGACGATTTCCGCAACGCGATGCATTACAAAAACTGCACGCACGACGAAAAGCTCTCGACGATTCTTTCGAATTACACGGGGAAGTAGCAATTGGCAGTCGGCAAGTCTGCAGTAAATGAGAAAAGGCAGCAGTAAAACTTGTACTGCTGCCTTTTCTCAAAACAAAACAGAAAGCTCCTGACTGCAACCGTAGCCATTGTCAGGCTGAGTAGCCGGGCAGAAAAGAATCGGAGGGAATGCACATGACCTCCGGCGTAACCCCGCCTGCACGGACGGGCAGGGAAGCCTGGCAACGGTTACGGTTTATTCTGAAAAATTCCTTCGATCTTCTTCATCACCTCATCCGTCAGCAGCGAAAGCGCTTCCAGTGATTGCAGCGTTTCTTCGAGCTGTTCGGGTTTCGATGCGCCAAGAATCGCCGTACTTACATTCGGATTTTTCAGCACCCAGGCGATGGCGAGTTTCGTGGATGAAGTGCCGAGCTCTTTCGCGAGCGCGACGAACTTTTTCGTTTTATCGAGCTTGTCTTCGGCGATGAGGCGCTCTTTCAGCCATTGCAGGTCGGCGCGTGCGATGCGGGTGTTGCCGGGATCGCCTTCGTTGTATTTGCCGGTGAGCAATCCGGATGCGAGCGGCGACCAGATCGTGGTCCCCATGCCGAAGTTTTCGAAGAGCGGTTTGTATTCTTTTTCGAAACGTTCGCGCGTGAAGAGGTTGTATTGCGGCTGCTCCATCACCGGCGCATAGAGGTAACGCTCCTTCGCGATGCGGTGCGCTTCCGTGATCTGGTCGGCGCTCCATTCGGAAGTTCCCCAGTACAGCACTTTTCCCTGTTGGATGAGATCGTTCATCGCATGCACCGTTTCTTCGATCGGCGTATTCGGATCGGGACGATGACAGAAATAGAGATCGAGGTAATCGACCTGCAAACGGCGCAGCGCATTGTGACAGGCTTCCACCACGTGCTTGCGGCTGAGGCCGGTCTGGTTCGGCTTCTTACCGCCCCAGAACACTTTGCTGGAAACGACGTACGTGGTGCGGTCCCACTGCATCTTCTTCAGGATGTTGCCCATCACGATCTCCGATTTTCCGCTCGCATACGTTTCCGCGTTATCGAAAAAGTTGACGCCCGCATCGTACGCCATCTTCATGCATTTTTCCGCAACGTCGTCACCGATCTGCGCGCCGAACGTTACCCATGAACCGAACGAAAGTGCGCTCACCTGCAATCCGCTTTTGCCGAGACGGCGATATTCCATTTCCATATGCTTGTGATTTGATGTTGTACTTCAAAGTTACTGGTTTGTTGTGGGGAAGTGAAACGACGAACGACAAACAACAAACGGTTAACTTTAACCTCATGCGAAAAATTTTCCTTCTCATTTTTCTTCTTCCGTTCGCTGCATTAGCGCAATCGCCCGAAAAGCTGGCCGACAGTCTTCGCAGCGGCTTTCGCGGTCTTTCCGTCGTGAATGAAAACGTGATCTGGATGAGCGGACGAAAAGGGTTGGTCGGCGTGACGACGAACAGCGGCAGCAAATGGAAATGGAACCAGGTGAAAGAATTTTCCACGCTTGATTTTCGTTCGCTGCACGCGTTTGACAAAAGCACCGCAGTGATGGCGAGTGCGGGAACGCCCGCGGTCATCCTGCGCACGGAGAACGGCGGCAAAAAATGGAAGACCTGTTTCCGCAGCGACGACAGCGCGATGTTCTTCGACGGCATGGCGTTCTGGGATGCGCAGCACGGACTCATTTTCGGCGACCCGGTGAAGGGAAGAATTTTCCTGATGGAAACGTTTGACGGAGGAAAATCGTGGAAAGAAATTCCGTTCGAAGAGCGTCCGCAGACGGTGGAAGGAGAAGCCGCATTCGCCGCGAGCGGAACAACGATCCGTGTGTTGCCCGGCGGTCACGTGTGGATTGCGACCGGCGGCGCGAAAGCAAGATTATTTCATTCGCGCGATTACGGTCATCACTGGGAAGCGCACGACACGCCGATGCTGCAGGGGAAATCTTCGCAGGGAATTTTTTCCGTTTGCTTTCGCGATACGATGAATGGAATTATTGTCGGCGGTGATTATGCTGCGGATTCCATTCGCCGTGATAATTGTTTCATCACCGAAGATGGCGGGAAAACCTGGCGCGCGCCTTGCATTTCTCCCGGCGGTTACCGTTCCTGTGTTACGTTTTCTCCTTCGGGATTCTGGATGGCAACAGGAACTTCGGGAACGGATATTTCGTACGACGGCGGCGTGCATTGGGATGCATTCGAGCCGCGGCCGGGATTCAATACGGTCGTCGCTTACAAAATGTACGGAGAGGTTTTTCTCGCGGGAAGCCGGAAAAATAAATTCGAAAAGCTCGCGTTCAAGTGATCACATCCCGTAATCGCGCTCCACTTTGCAAACGCGCAATTTGAACGACGCGTACCACTTTTCTCTTCCCATTTTCTGCGCGAACAAATGCTCCGCGTTCATTTCCAGTTGCGGATCGCTTCCGTGCTTTCCCAATAGGAAACCGTGATACCGATCTCTTGGCGCGCCGATTCCATTCCGAGAAAACCCGGCTGCTGTTGCACGAGTGAAAACATGCGTTCGCCCATCTCGGAATAACCATTGTCGCCTTCGGTGCGAACAGACGTAAAGATGACGGCGTAGTAGGGCGGGGCAGGTGTGTTGGCGAACATGAGCGGAAATTTGTTTCAAAAGTAAAATGAAAACGCCGGCTGCAGAACAACCGGCGTTTTTTATAAATACAAATTCCATTATTCCGCGATCACCATTTTCTTCGCATCACAAACTTTTCCGTCGACGATCAGCTCGTACGTGTACAATCCCGCGCGCAATTCCTGCGCCTGCAGCACAACAGCGCCTTCACCTTTCTGATCGATAGCGATCGTTTTCACCGTTGCGCCCTGCACATCGCGCACCAGAATGTAAGCGCGTGACGCACCCGCATCCACCGTATAGCGGATCACCGTTTCTGCCGAAGCGGGGTTCGGCTGGTTCTGGTAAAGACGATTGGACGAAGTTGCATTCGACGTGCCGCCGTTCGATTTTCCTTCGAGACGATCGAGACGTTCATTCTGCGCGGCGATGATGCTGTCCTGGTGCTGGATCATCAACTGTTGCTCCTGGATCGCCTGCGTGAGCACGGGGATGAGCCCGATGTAATTCACCATTTTGTATTCGGTCTTGTCACCTTCGGGCTTGTTCGCTTCTTCCGGCAGCGGCGCTTGTGCCACGAGCTCGGGCGTTACTTTTTCAACGTCCTGCGCGATGAAACCGAACTGCGTTCCTTGCGGGAAATTCATCGACGGATATTCGTCGCGTTTCATGTCGTATGTTTTCGGCTGCAGTTTCATGACAACATCGAGGCCGCCGCGCATCGGCTGCACGTTTTTCTTGAAACGCGCATCCGAAGATTCGAACCAGTCGCCCGTGTAATAGCCGCTGCCGCTGCACACCATGCCGTACGCGTACGGGCTGTTATTCTGCGAACCGAAAACGCCGATGCTGTACAACGTAGGATGACTGGAAATCGCGTAGCCGGAAACGCCCGGCCCCGAATCCGGCGTGTTGCCTACGATTCGTTTCGCATGAAAGGAGATCGAAGTAAACGACGCGCTGCCATTGAAGACGACGTCCGGCTCGATCGTGTAAGTGCCCGTACCGTTCAGCCCCGTATTGTCATACGTCCATTTGTTGGCCACTTGCAGCGCATCGCCGTAAAACATTGTGCCGGCGGTGATGGACCCGCTGGTGGAAAGCGAAGAGAAATTTCCGGTTGCACCGGTAAAAGTTCCCGTGACATTCAGCGTACCCGTAAAACGTCCGTTGCCGGAAACGTCGAGACGCGTCGTCGGGGAAGTCGTGCCGATTCCGACGTTGCCGGTGTTGGTAACGGTCATGCGATCGCCACCTACATTGAGTTTCCAGGAATTGACGGACGGATCGTAATACTCGTAAGCCATAATGCTTCCCTGCACGGAATAACCGTAAAAAGGCCGGGTCGTTGAAGTGGTGCCGTTGGCGTACATGCCGCTCCAGTTTCCATTGTTGCCGCTCAGTACAAAATTTGCGTTGCCGATTGGAGTGGTGGTGCCGATCCCGACAAATCCGCTGGAGCCGATGAAAAGACGATCCGTGTTGTTGGTGCGAAAACGCAGGTCGACCGCGTCTGTGGTGCCGATAAAATTGGTTCCGCTGATGGTCCCGGAATTGCCCGTGAGGCTCCAATCCTGCGCACAAAGCAGCGCCGGTAGCAGGAACAGCGCTCCCGCCGCGATGGAAATTTTCTTTTTCATTTTTGGGTTGGTTTAGGTGTGTGGTTAAATAATTTACAGATGATAAATCACATCTAAAGGTTGCTTTGTAATACAAAAAATGAAAGCCTGTAAGCGATTGCATACAGGCCGAAAGAAAATGCCGAAGAAGATAAGAAGAGTGACTCGGCTGTGACTCGAATCCGCCTTCACGCTGATCATTCGGACAGGCGCGAAGATTTGAAAAGTGACTCCGCCGCGACTCGAACGCGGAACCGGCTGCTTAGAAGGCAGCTGCTCTATCCAGTTGAGCTACGGAGCCGGAGAGATTTACGAAGGAGAAATCGTAAACCAGGAAAAAAGTCGGGGTGGCCAGACTCCCCGCCTGCGTGACGCAGTCGGGCAGGGAAC
>CAMLEF010000057.1 GCA_946478675.1 uncultured Flavobacteriales bacterium
CGAACAAACGGGGAAATGCTGTATGATATATTCCCTGGTGAAAACCGAACAGTTCCGGAATAGCCCCGATAGGAGCGGCACCCCGGAAGCGGAGCTGAGGAGTATAGCGGATAGCCGGACCGTTATTCGATTGAAACGGCAACCGCTGCTGCTCCAAAGTTCAGATGATCAACAGCAACAACATTTTCCCCGCAATCGCTTTCATCACCGCTCTTGCGCCCACCCAGAAAATGTAAATGTTGTAGAACCACGATCGCTCCTTCGGAAGAAAAAGCTCCGCGTATTCCGGTTGCGTTTCGAGGATGGCCGACATGTAGAGGATTTTCCTGCGGATGCCGCCCTGCGCTGCGTTCGAAAAACCGAGCGCGCTGTCGATGAGCCCGGCCGACCAGCGATGTTTTACAAGAAAACGAAAAATTTTTTCCTCGCGCGGCGAAAGTTTGATCGGCTTTTTCTCATTCGCAGCGACGTACAACGCCACGGCTTTTTCGCCCGGCGGTTTCCCGAGCAGATAACGGCCGAGCGCTTCAGCTTCCTGCGAAAGAGCAGCGTTCATTTTTTGTCGCGGAATTTTTCTTTCAGCAGCGCGATGTCCTGCGAAAGCGTCTTGTTCTGTTCCTGCAGCTTCGAGACGACGACGGAAAGATGCAGCAGGTAAATGAGGATGGCGAAAATGGCGCCGGTGAAAACGAGGTTCGGCGGATCGAACACGCCCACGAGATGCGAAAGCACGTCGAGCCCTTTGCGCCAGAATGAAAACGCGATCAGCAGCACCGAGCAGACGATCCAGATGATCGCATATTCCTCGCGCAATTTCCCGCGCACGATCAGGCTCCCGATGAAAGCGAGAAAAAGAAAGCTGGCGGCAATGGCGATGATCTGGATGCGGTCCATTTGGCTAAAGGTAGAAAAAACGGTCGGGCGGTCTTCGGTCAGTTGTCGGTCTTCAGTCTTCAGTCCGTAGTAGTTTGGGTATTTCACTGCCGATTGCCAACCGACCGACCGACTGACTGACCGACCGTTCTACTGCTTCGATTCGTTCCACGTTTTATAAATGTCCTGCTGCTTCGGGCGGTCCTTCGGAATTTCGCGCAGCGGTTCGCAGGCTTTGAGCGTGGCGTACAATTCCGACGGCAGCTGCTGGTAGAGTTGCGTGCCTTTCGTTTTCCACGCGATCATTTCGTCGCTGATGTCTTTGATGATCTTGCCGGGATTGCCGACGACGAGCTTGCGCGCGGGAATGATCGTGTCGGCGGTGATCAGCGCCAGCGCGCCCACGATGCATTCGTCGCCGAGCACCACGTTGTCCATCAGCACCGCGTTCATGCCGACGAGACAGTTGCGTCCGATCGTTGCGCCGTGCACGATAGCGCCGTGACCGATATGCGCGCTTTCCATCAGGCGGATGCTCACGCCGGGAAACATGTGAATGGTGCAATTCTCCTGCACGTTGCAGCCGTCCCCGATGATGATCTCTCCCCAATCGCCGCGGATGGCAGCGCCGGGACCGACGTACACGTTTTTACCAATGATGACGTTGCCGGTAACGGCGGCCTGCGGATGAATGAAAGAAGATTCGTGGATGACGGGGCGGTAGCCGTTGAATTCGTAGATCATGAAACGAATTTACAATGTTGGTCCGGGTTTGATACCCGGACCAACATTGTAAATTTGCACCCATGGAAGAACCGATCACCATTGAGAATTTCCGGAACGAGCTGGACGAGGCTGTGATCGGGCGCGGATGGATCTATTACAACAACGGCTGGGTAAAAGAGCCGCGCGAAATCATGCCGGGCTATTTCGAATGCCGCGTGGAGGAAGTGAACCCGCATGCCGTAAGCTACACCATCAACGAAGACGGAACGTTCACCGACATCTTCTGCACCTGCGACGACAAAGCGCACGAAGTCTGCCGTCAAATGGCGGCGGTGCTCATCATGTACGAAGCGAAAAAAGCGGAAGCGGAGAAGCCGGTCACGTGGGAGGATATCGAGAAGGAAAAACGTTAGCGAAAAATTTTCCGGAGGAAGAGGCGATAGCAGTTCCCAGCGAAAGCAGCATCCCGCTATGCGCTATACTCCTCGGGTGCAGCAGAACTTGCTCCGCTGCGTTCGCTACACCCTGCGGGGTGCCGCTCCTATCGGGCCTGGCAGGAAGAGTTCGGCAATTTCAAAGGAGAATCCGCGTAATCCGTGAAAAAAATAAAACCGCAAAGTCGCAAAGGACGCAAAGAAATACGCAGAGAGTAAATCCGTTTAATCCGCGGCTGAATTTCTTGGTGTCTTAGTGCCTTGGTGGCGAATTTTTTTAGCCACCAAGACGCCAAGGCACTAAGTTTTTCGAAGAACTTGAAAAATTTCTTCGCTTATTTTTTTTAACCTGTAGTGAATTCGCGTAATCCGCGGCTACTTTTTACCAGATTTCCACAAAGCTTCTGCATCCACCGCACCTCCCGTAATTTTACCCGACAACAAACGTTTACAAGCGATTATATCCATTTGCAATTTGGTTTCCCCGAAATCCCGTAACACTTTTGCGGCCTTGAATTTTTAAACCCGACAGTATGATCATGGAAGATGTAAGACAGGACGCGCACAGGATTCTGAAAGATTATTTCGGCTACGACACGTTCCGCCCGCTGCAGGAAGAAATTATCCGCACCATCCTGCAGAAAAAAGATGCGCTGGTGCTCATGCCCACCGGCGGCGGAAAATCACTTTGCTACCAGGTGCCGGCGCTGATGCAAGACGGCGTGTGCCTCGTCGTTTCGCCGCTCATCGCGCTGATGAAAGACCAGGTGCTCGCGCTCAAAGCCAACGGCATCTCGGCCGCCGCGCTCAATTCCACGCTCTCGCCGCAGGAATCCGCCGAAGTCATGCGCGATTGCGAAAACGGGAAAATCAAATTGCTGTACCTCTCGCCGGAAAAGCTGCTCACCGAAATTTCCATCCTCAGGCTCGCGATGAAAATTTCGTTCGTGGCCGTCGACGAAGCGCACTGCATTTCTTCCTGGGGCCACGACTTCCGCCCGGAGTATACGCAGCTTCATAAATTGCGCGAGCTGCTGCCCGGCATTCCCGTTATGGCGCTCACCGCAACTGCGGATAAAGTCACGCGCAAAGACATCATCACGCAATTGCGGCTGTACGATCCTGCGGTATTCATCAGCTCGTTCAACCGCCCGAACATTTCGCTCAGCGTGCGCAGCGCCGTTACGGGAAAATACAAGCACCGCGAAATCGTGTCGTTCCTCGAGCAGCACGAAGGCGAATCCGGCATCATTTACTGCATGAGCCGCAAAGCCACCGAAGAGCTTGCCACGAAGCTCCGCGCGGAAGGATTCAGCATCGCTTATTACCACGCCGGCATGCCCAACGACGAACGCGACCGTGTGCAGGAAGATTTCATCAACGACCGCGTGCAGATCATCTGCGCGACGATCGCTTTCGGCATGGGCATCGACAAATCGAACGTGCGCTGGGTGATCCACTACAACATGCCGAAGAACATGGAAGGCTATTACCAGGAGATCGGCCGCGCGGGAAGGGACGGGGAGAAGGCCGATGCGCTGCTGTTCTACAACGTCGGCGACCTGGTCTTCCTCACGAAAATCGCGCAGGATTCCGGGCAGCAGGAATTGAACCTCGCCAAGCTGCAGCGCATCCAGCAATTTGCGGAAGCCGTGAATTGCCGGCGAAAGATCCTGCTCGGTTACTTCGGTGAAGCGCTGCAGGAAAATTGCGGCAACTGCGACGTCTGCAACAATCCCGTTCCGCTCATCGACGGCACCGTCATTGCGCAGATGGCGCTTTCGGCTGCGATCCGTGTGAAAGAAGAAGCCAGTGTAAATCTTCTCATCGATGTGTTGCGCGGTTCTTCGAAATCGGAAATTTTCGAGCGCGGTTATCACCAGATAAAAACATACGGCGCGGGCAAACAATATTCCTTCCGCGAATGGCAGCATTACCTGCTGCAGCTGCTGAACCTCGGCCTCTTCGAGATGGCGTACGACGAAGGTTTTGCGCTGAAAGTAACGGAGTACGGCCGCGAAGTCGTTTCCGGGAAAACGAAGATCCAGCTCGGAGCAGCCGTGCGCGAAATGAAACCCGAGCCGCGTCCCGTCGAGCGCCGCAAGCTCACCGTGCGCCAGCGTTATTTCGAAGACCTCGAAACCGCGGTGGAAGAACGCAATTACAAGCGCGAGGTCGACCGTCGTTTTCGCGATGAGCTCATCGGTGAAGAGCTGGACGACGAAGACAGCGATGTGCTTTTCGAAAAGCTGCGCCGTCTCCGCCTGCAAATCGCGAAAGACGAATCCGTGCCGCCGTACGTGGTGTTCTCCGACGCTTCGCTGCGCGACATGATCGATTCGCGTCCTACGTCGCCCATTGAAATGCTCGCGGTTTCCGGTGTCGGGCAGAAGAAGATGGAGCAGTACGGCATTCGTTTCATCAACGCCATCCGCGAGCACGAACGCATGGCCCCGCTGGAAGGAACCGTTTCCATTCCTGCAAAAGCCGAATCGCCGAAACGGGAAAAAGGATCGACGTACAAAGAAACGCTTCGTCTTTACCAGGAAGGAAAAACGGTAGACGCGATCGCCGCCGAGCGACAGCTGAACCCGGTCACGATCTGGTCGCACATCGTCCTGCTTTGCAACGACGGCAAGATCGATCCGAAAGAAATCGTTCCCGAAGAGATTGTTTCGAAAGTGCGTGCGGTGCTGCCGGCCGAGCGCGGGGAGAAAATGCTGTCCGCATTATTCGTCGCGCTCGAAGAGAAAGTGCCGTTCCATCTCATCCGGCTGGCGCTGGTCATTATCGATAAGAAGTAGTTGGGAAAATAACCACGGAGACACGGAGGCACGGAGTGTTGCATTCTCCGTGCCTCCGTGTCTCCGTGGTTCAGTTTTTAAACGCGCACCCCGATCACGCACACGTCATCCACCTGCTCGTGCGGGCCCATCCAGCTGAGGAATGAAGTTTCAATCTCGCTGTGCTGGTCTTCCATCGGCTTATGCGCGATCGACTGCAGCATCTCCTGCAGTTTTTTCATCTTGAATTTTTTGCCCTGCGGACCGCCGAACTGGTCGGCATATCCGTCGCTGAAAAGGTAGAACATCGCTTTGCCTTTCGTTTTCACCGTATGGCTGACGAACGGTTCTTCCGTCAGCGATTTGATGCCGCCGATGGAGTACATGCCGCTGCGGATCGTCTTCATGCCTTCTTCGTCGCAGTAGTACAGGGGGCGAACGGCGCCGGAGAACGTGACTTCACGCGTCGCGCGGTTCACGCAGAGCAGCGCGATGTCCATGCCGTCGCGTACGTCGCGCATTTCGCCGGCCGATTCTTTGTTGAGCGTCGTGGCGATCTTCTGGTGGAGCTGGTTCAGGATTTCGCCCGGATCGAGCACGCCGGATTCGTTGACGAGCTGGTTCAGGAAATTGAAGCCGATCATCGACACCAGCGAGCCGGGAACGCCGTGGCCGGTGCAGTCGGCCGCTGCGATATACACGCGGTCGCCGCTTTGCGCATACCAGTAAAAATCGCCGCTCACGATATCACGCGGGCGATAGAAGACGAACGAATCGGGAAAGCTTTTGCGGATGTCCTGCAGCGAAGGCAGCAGTGAATCCTGGATGCGTTTCGCGTAGTTGATGCTGTCGACGATCTCTTTGTTCTTCTGCTCGATGATCTCTTTCTGCAGTGTGATCTCGCGGTTCGATTTTTTCTTCTGCGAATAGCTCCAGTACAGCAATCCCGCCACCACCAGCAGCACCAGCGAACCGACGATGAAGACCGTCAGCGTTTGTCCCGTCTTTTCGATCGTCGCATCTTTCTGCTCGATCTCGGCGGCCGCCTGCGTTTTCTGTTGCTCGAGCAGCTGGATATACGCGAGCTGGTTGCGCTGCAATTCGGCTTCGCGGAAATCGGCAGCGTCGGGATACTTCGTCATGAAGCTGTCGTACGCCGCGATCGTATTCAGCTTTTTCGCTTCGATGAATTCGAGTGCGGCCAGCGCCGTTTTCGCTTCGTCGAGCTCTTCGGCATCGGGATATTTACTGATGAAATCGTTCAGCGCGTCGACCGTATTGGCGGCTTTCGCTTTCTGGAAGGCGAGCATGTTGCGCGTTCGGATGGCGCGTTCGGCGTCTTTGCTGCCGGGATTTTTTCGGATGAATTCGTCGAGCTTCGCTTCGGAGTTGGAAGCGTTCGCATTGAAGAACGACAGTTGCGCGAGCAGCTCTTTCGCCGCAGGCACGTTCGGGCTGTTGGGATATTTCTTGATGAAATTGCTCAGCGCTTCCGTCGAGTTATCCGCGGCCGCACTGCTGAACAATTCATCGTCGATCTTCCACGCCAGCTGATCGATCGTGTTCTGGTCGACGCCGAGCTTTGAAAGGGAAGCGGACGTTTTCGCATCGACGTTCGCATAATTGCGCTGCGCCACCGAAATGTGCGAATACGCTTTCGCCGGATCGAAACCTTTGTAATCTTTCGCGAAATAAATTTTTGCCAGGCCGTAATGCGCGCCCACGCCCGAGCTGTCGGACGAAAGCATGCCGTTGAAGATCTCGATGCCTTTATCGTAATTGTTTTTCTCGATCGCGCGGAAACCTTTCTGCAAATCGCTCATGAAGAGCTGCAGCTGGGCGTGGGCGGGAAAAAACAAGACAAGAAGAACGAAAAAAGAAAGAATACGTTTCATGGATGCGGGTGAAATTGCCGGTCAAAGTTACGGCATCCCGCAGCAAACGGACGGCATTCCGACGAAACTTTAGTGAAAGAAAAGCAGGAGTTTTCCTGTTAATTTTTCTGCAGCTTCGTAATGAGGCTGTAAACGCTCCGCGCCTGTGGGATAAGCTCCAGCTTCGGCGTCTGTCGCACACCCGGCCAGGCCGTTCCCTCCATCATCGAGGCGCGAAGATCGACCGGCCCCAGCAGGATCGTGCCGCTGCCGTCCCCTTTTTCCGTGAGCGACATATCAAACAATTGCCTTACCGGATGCGATTCTACCGTTTTCGAAAAGATACCGGAACGGATCATAACGCGCTGCGAGGTGATGCCGTAAATCGTATTTTTTCGTCTGGTCGCATCTACAAAAAAGCGGCCAATGATCATGTAAATGCCAATAACCACAAATAGAATACCGACCAGGTTAAAGTCTAGCGGCGCGCCTTTCGTCAATACCGCGCCTTCCCAGAAAAAAGCGAAACCGCCCCAGAACAGCGTGAACGGAATGAGAAAAATATCAGAGCTGCGAAAGACGATACCCTGTTTCGGTCGGCCGGTCCACAATAGCTTTTCATCCGCGTCGAGATGGAAACGCAGTTCCTGCTCGATCTCCGGATCGGTGATCATTATCGGTGATGTGGAAGTGATCATGCTTTCTCGATCACGACAGCGTAACCTTGTCCGACGCCGATGCACATCGTCACGAGCGCGTAACGTTTGTTCTGATCGTTCAGCTCGATCGCTGCGGAATGCAGGATGCGTGCGCCGCTCATGCCGAGCGGGTGGCCGAGTGCGATGGCACCGCCGTTCGGGTTGATGCGCGGATCGTTATCGGCGATTCCCCACGAGCGGGTGCAGGCGAGCGACTGCGCGGCAAACGCTTCGTTCAACTCGATGAGGTCGATGTCGTTCATCGTAAGGCCGGCTTTTTTCAGCGCGGTGTTCGCTGCCTGCACGGGACCAATGCCCATGATGCGCGGCTCGACACCGGCAACGCCCATCGAAACAATGCGGGCGAGCGGGCGAAGATTATTTTGCTTCACGCCGTTTTCCGAAGCGAGCAGCAGCACCGCAGCGCCGTCGTTGAGGCCCGAAGCATTGCCTGCCGTTACCGTGCCGTCTTTGCGGAAAGAAGCACGCAGCTTCATCAAACCTTCGAGCGTCGTCGACGGTTTCATGAATTCGTCTTTTTCAAAAAGGATCGGGTCGCCTTTTTTCTGCGGAATCGGCACCGGAATAATTTCTTTTTTGAATCGGCCGCGTTCCTGCGCTTTGGCGGCTTTCTGCTGCGACCAGAGCGAAAATTTATCCTGGTCTTCGCGCGACACTTTATCGCGGTCGGCGAGGTTCTCGGCCGTTTCGCCCATCGCGTCAACACCGTACTGCTCTTTCATCTTCGGGTTGATAAAGCGCCAGCCGAAGCTCGAATCGAACAGCTGCGCATCACGGCCGAACGGCGTCGATGTTTTCGACATCACCCACGGACCGCGCGTCATGTTCTCCACGCCACCGGCAATGAGCAGGTCCGCATCGCCGCACATGATCGCGCGTGCGCCGGAGATGGAAGCGGAAAGTCCCGATGCGCAGAGGCGGTTCACCGTTTCTCCGGGAACCGTTACCGGCAGTCCCGCCAGCAGCAGCGACATGCGCGCCACGTTACGGTTGTCTTCGCCGGCCTGGTTGGCGCAGCCCAGCAATACGTCGCCGATCTGCGCGGGATCAACGCCCGGAAATTTTTTCATCAGCTCGCGAATGACCAGCGCGGCCATGTCGTCGGGACGGATCGTAGAAAGTGTGCCGGCGAAATTCCCGATCGGGGTGCGGACGCCGTCGATGATAAAAGCAGATTGGAGGGAGCTCATAAGCGAAGAGTGTGCGCAAATTTACGACTTTATCACGGCGGCGGTAATTGTTAAATCGCGCAAAGCACCCGGGAGGCGGAATGCGGTTTTTGTACTTTGCTGTATCTAAAAAAACTACCCATGAAAAAATCTACACTTCTGTTTTCTTTATCGCTTGGCAGCCTGGGTGTGATCGCACTTTCCGCGCAGCCTACGCTCACGTCCTCGGGCATGACCCCGGTCGTCGGGAATTCGATGACGCTGAACAATACCGCTTACGTGAGCCCCGGAACCGCCGGCGCCAACCAGACCTGGAACCTTTCTTCGATGAGCTCTACCGGCAGCAACGTCTACACAGGCGTCGCACCGTCTTCCACACCGAACGGCGCCAGCTTCAGCGCGGCAACGGTAGCACTGGGAAGCAGCGGCATCTACGTGTATTACAAAGGCACAGCTTCCGCACTGCAGTATTACGGCGTCGATGACGGATACACCACGATGCCGTACAGCAATCCCGAAGACCAACTGCATTTCCCGTTTACGTTCAACAATACGTACACGGACACCTGGGCGACGACGTTTACGAATACGTACACGTTCTATCGCACGGGCTCCACGGTGGTAACGGCCGACGGTTACGGCACGCTCACGACTCCCGACGGCACGTTCAGCAATGTGCTGCGCGTGCATTTCGTGCAGACGTACCAGGACTCGGCGTACATCGCGAACATGGCTTACATCATCACTTACCAGAATGATGAATACATGTGGTACCTCAACAATAATCATTACCCGATCGCTGCAGTATATACGCTTACGACCAGCGCCGGCGGTCCGACGCAGGGAGGTCTTTACATGAGCAATGTCGTCAGCGGTGTAAATGAAAACAACCTGCTGCTTTCACAAACGCTCGCGCCGAATCCTTCGAACGATCATGTAGATTTTACGTTCGGTCTTGCAGCGTCGCAAAATGTTCAGCTGGAGATTTACACGTCGACGGGCCAGCTGGCGGAAGCGCCGGAAACGATGGCCGGTGTGGCCGGAGAGAATGCCGTTCGCATCGATGTTGCTGAGCTTCCTGCCGGCATGTACTTCATGAAAGTGTTGCTGGACGGCGTACCGGCGGGCACGGAACGGTTCGTGATCTCGCGGTAATTTCTTCTTCTCAAAAAAGAGGAACGTTCATGATGGACGTTCCTCTTTTTTTATGCGGATGAATCAGGTTGTTTCCGGGAACCAGTCTTTTCCCGTGCGGTACACGGTGCCTTTGAACAGCGCCACGACTTCGCTCTTTTCGTTTCGCACGGAGACATGATACACGGCAATCTTATTCGAGCGGCTCATCTCTTCGGCGGTTGCGGTGATGACGTCGCCTTCGCGCAATTGTTCGAGATGCGAGATCGACGTTTCAATCGATACCGCCATTTTCCCGTGACCGTTCGAAGCAAACGCCAGCGCGCTGTCGGCGAGCGAGTAGGTGATGCCGCCGTGCGCGATACCGAAACCGTTCAGCATTTCTTTGCGGATCGTCATGCGCAGCACGGCCGTTCCGGGTTCGATCTTCACCCGTTCGATGCCGAGCCATTGACTGAACCAATCGTGGTCGTACATCTTCGACACAATTTTTTTCGCGAGGTCGTTCGTTTGCATAAATAAAAGTAATAAAAGAGCTTCCTAATAATACCTAGAGAGTTAGGTCGGCACTATTGTCGAAAGTTTGGTAACCAAAAAGTTCCAAAAGATTTCATGCTTGTGCATGTCTTGACTTTCTAGAATAAACCTTATTCTATTTATATTAAAATATTGAGGGTCATTTAGACAACCAAGATTCATAGAAGCATTTGAAATGTCATCACGAATTTCAGGTTCTCGAAAAAGATATAAGAATTCGTATTGCTCATGCGGGAAGCCATGTCCTTTATCGTTTTTGAGAGCGATGATTAACTCTGGAATAAAATAGCGGAGGATATAAATTTCAATAGCTTCTGTGTAGCAGATCTCGAGGTAACTTTCTGTATGCGATGGATAAGTTTGGGAATACAGTGTTTGAATGTTTTTGTTTTGATTAATCCTCGTTAATTTTTCTTCCATGCCATGTTCTAATCGCCAAAATTTATCTGTGCATTTCAATAGATTGTTATTGAAGTCATGCATGTAAATCTCTTTAGATAGGGGCGTGAGATAAATGTTCATGTTTATTTGAATTTATCAGCGAGAAATAATAGGGAATTTTAGTTCCTATTGCAGCACGTTCGAGAACTTGTCGAGCGGGATAAAATGCTCGTCATGCAGAAGAAAAGTCTGGAAGCCGATCTTCACGGTTTCGCCTTCTTTCATCGAAGAAAGATTCGTGATGTCTTCTTTCAGCGTGTGTACCGTTCCGCCGGTTTGTCGCGCGAGAAATAAATAATCCGCATTGATACCGCCGCCTACGCCGCAGAGAATGATGTGCAGCGGACGATTGATCTTCGCATATAATTCAAGATCGCGCGGCGGCCCGAGGTTGTCGGCGATGAGCACGATGTCGCCTTTGTTGTTCATGTGATTGATCGCAAACAGCACCGCTTCCAGATCGTTCTCCACGAAATCGCCGCCGTCGCCGTTCGCCATCGTCCTGCGCGCCACCGTCCACACCGTATCGAAATGCATCGCTGAGGTGGAATAGATGCCGCCGGTTTTTCCGACGACTTTGCTGTTATTCGACTTGTGATCGCCGTCGTTGAAGAAAACGAAGCCGCTGCATTTTCCGCCGGCGATCGCTGTCGGCAGATAAGAGAAGAATTGCGCGGTGTACGGCGACATGCTGCCGGTGACGTCGCACACGACCGTTGTGTTCGTCCAGTTGTTGCGGCGGAACGTGGTGAGCACAACGGAGTCCGGTGTATTCAGCAACGATTTATCGAAGCTGCCGCGGACCGGCGCATCGCTGACGTGATCTTCCAGCTTCCACACGCGTTTGCGTTTCATGCCCATCTCCGACATTTCCGTCACGACAACAGACGTATGCGCCGTGTCGCCGTACTTTGCATACACGACGGAAAATCCAGGGCCGGAAGGTTTCATGAATTGCCAGAGGCTGTCTTCCGGGATGTCGCGGTCGAGTGTGATTTTCGATCCGTCGGGCAGTGTCATCGTTTTTACGATCGTAGTGCCGCCTGTTGTTTCGGAGCTTCCGGACGAGCTGCTGCCGCCTGTAGAGCTGCTTCCGCCGCCGATGGAACTGCTTCCGCTGCTGCCGGAGGAGGAGCCGCTGTTGCCGGTGCCCGGTTTACCGAAAAGCGAATCGAGATAACCGAGCTCCTGTTTGATCAATTCCGGCGTCGCATCCGGTCGCCAGGTGATGACGAAGCCGTGGAAATACGTTCGTCCTTCTTCCGGGGTGGCAGCGCCGGTTTGCGCGACGAGTTCCCAATCGGTGTACGAACCCGCGAAAGCGGAAGGCAACGCCGCAAAAAGATTTTTCAGTCGCCGACCGTTAAGGCCATTCTGATCGAAAGAAGGTGAAACGGCGAATGTGGTGTACACGAGCTGTACCTTTTCGATCTGCTTGCCTTTGAGCGTTGCGATGCGCTGCAGGGCTTCCGCTATAAATTCCGCTTTCGCAAACGGCGTTTCAAGGGCGGTAACGTTGTGCCCGGGGATCGAAGGCGGAACAGTGAAACGCGTCACCGAAGTTTTGTGCGCAGAAAGTCCTGTCACCGCGCGGTCGTATTCCCTTTGCGAGAACGACAAAAGCGGCAGCACGAGGAGCAGCGAGAGCAAAAAATAGCGGGCCATAGCGGCAGGGACTGTTCTAATAACGCAGAATTTTCCGAAAAGATACGTGTTACGAATTACGAATTACTACGAATGGCGGGTGCGAATTACGAATGTTTACGAATATCCGAAATACGAAGGGTTACGAATAAACGAATCTTTACGAATACCGCGAATTACGAAGCTTTACGAATACCGCGAATTGCGAGTTGAGGTGGCGAATTACGAATCTTTACGAATATCCGAAATACGAATCACTACGAATGATGTGTTAGCAGAAGCGGGAGATTGGATTACGAATAAACGAATCTTTACGAATACCGCGAATTACGAGTAGGGGTGGCGAATTACGAATCTGTACGAATATCCGAAATACGAATCACTACGAATGATGTGTTAGCAGGATCGGGTGGTAGGGTTACGAATAAACGAATCGCTACGAATACCGCGAATTATGAGTTGGGTGCGAATTACGAATCTTTACGAATATCCGAATTACGGATCACTACGAATGATGCAAATTATGTGTTCAGATCGTGCGTTGCTGCATTCGTATATTCGTATTGATTCGTAATTCGTAACCCCTCAATAGAACGATTTCCCTTCCTTCGCCATCCGCTTCAGCAGCACGCAGGGGCGGTAACGATCTTCGGCGTACTCTTCGTATAGCGATTGCAGCGTCTCGTAAACATTTTTCACGCCGAGCTCGTCGGCCCATTTCAGCAGGCCTTTCGGGTAATTGACGCCTTTGGTCATTGCCGTGTCGAGATCTTCACGCGTGGCGATGCCGAGATAGAGTGAATCGGCGGCTTCGTTGATGAGCATGGCGATGACGCGGCGGAAAATTTCTTTGCCGAGCGTTTCATCGGTTTTCGGTTCGGGCATCACGGCGCCTTCGCGGTAATCGTAATAGCCGATGCCGGATTTGCGGCCGAAGTGTTTCGCTTCGTAAAGTCGTTTCTGCGTGAGCGACGGTTTGAAACGCGGATCGTAGAAGAATTGTTCCCACACGGTTTCCGTCACTTTGTAGTTCACGTCGTTGCCGATGAAGTCCATCAGCTCGAACGGGCCCATGCGGAAACCGCCGAACGTTTTTAGTGCCCAGTCGATCGTGGCGAGTGAAGCGTATCCTTCTTCGTACATGCGGATCGATTCGCCGTAAAAGGAACGCGCCACGCGGTTGACGATAAAGCCGGGCGTGTCTTTCGCGAGCACCACGGATTTTCCCCAGCCGCTGATGAGCGTTTTGCAATCGTCAACGAGCTGCGCTGCGGTGGCAATGGCGGGAATGACTTCCACCAGCGGCATGAGCGGCGCCGGGTTGAAAAAGTGAATGCCGATCACGCGCGCGGGATGTGCGCAGGCGGAAGCGATCGACGTGATGGAAAGCGATGAGGTGTTGGACGCAAGCACGCAATTCTCGCCGACAATTTTTTCGAGCTGCGTGAAAACATCCTGCTTGACGGCGAGATTTTCCACGATGGCTTCGATGATGAGATCGCAGTTGTTGAAAGCAGTGAGCGTACCGGCGAAAGTGATGCGCGAGAGGATCACTTCGGCGTCGGCAGAAGAAAGCTTTCCTTTTTCGGCGAGTTTTTTCAGCGTGCTTTCGAGGTTGCTTTTCGCTTTGCCGAGCTGCGTGGTGTTGTTATCGTAAAGAACAACTGCGTGGCCGGCAGCAGCGGCGACCTGCGCGATGCCGCTGCCCATGGCGCCGCTGCCGATAACGCCGATGATGGATTTGCTGGAGAACATGAGAGAAGTAAAGATCGTCCGCCGCAGCGGAAATGAATGAGAGTTTTATTCGCCTTTGAAAACGGCTTTGCGTTTTTCGAGGAACGCGTTCACGCCTTCGTTGTAGTCGTACGTTTGTGCGGCAACGACCTGTTCCTGTCCTTCGCGTTCGAGCTGTTTGTCGAGCGAATTCACGGCGCTTTCATTGAGCAGGCGCTTGGTGAGGCCGAGGCCTTTGGTCGGCATGGCGGCGAGCGTTTCGGCGATCTTCATCGCTTCGGTTTGCAGCTGCGCGTCTTCGAAGACTTTGTAGAGCATGCCCATCTGCAACGCTTCTGCTGCGCCGACTTTATCGCCGAGCATCATGAGTGCGGAAGCGCGCTGGAAACCGATGAGGCGCGGTAGCGTGAATGTTCCGCCGCTGTCGGGCACGAGGCCGATCTTCGAGAACGCCTGGAGAAACGCAGCGGAAGCGCCGGCGACGACTACGTCACACGCGAGCGCAATGTTGGCGCCTGCTCCTGCGGCCACGCCATTAACGGCGCAGACGATCGGCTTTTCGATGTTGCGCAGGCGAAGGATGATGGGATTGTAATGCTCGCGCACGATGCGTTCGATGCCGGGGCCGCTTTTGTCCATGGCTTCCGAGAGGTCCTGCCCGGCGCAGAATGCTTTTCCTTCACCGGTGACGAGCATGGCGCGGATGGCGGCGTCTTTTTCCGCAGCGTCGAGCGCCTGCTGGAGCTGCAGCGCCATCTCGCGGTTGAAGCTGTTGAATTTGTCGGGGCGGTTCAGGCGGATGACGGCGACGGAACCTTTGTTTTCGGTGAGAATGGAGGACATAGAAAAGCGATTTGCAGTACGAAAGTACGAATCGCTTTTAACCACGGAGACACGGGGGCACGGAGAAAACACCTCTGTGTCTCCGTGTCTCCGTGGTTCATTTTTCTTCAGTGAAATTGCTGATGTCGCTAAATAGCCCCGATTGAACGAAAAGCCCGGAGCGGGAAGGAGGTGCGGATGCCGGACTTGCAGTGAAAGCGGGACCGAACGATGCTGGTGCATACGTACGCTGCTGCTCCGAACAATCAATTTGCACGATTATTTCCTCGTGTTCCAGGCTACGAACGGATCGGCGGCGCGGTCTTCTTCTTTGACTTCGGGGAGGAACCAGAGGATGATCACCGATAGGAACGGCAGGAGGCATCCGATCGCGAACCATCTCCAGAAGGGGCGGCCGAGGCTGCGGGCGAAGAAGGCGGTGATGAGCGGGACGCAGAAAAATGCGGATAAGATAAACGGCAGCAGAGGCATGGCTGAGGTGATTGGTTGGCCAAATGTAGAGCGGAAAAAAGATGCGCCCGACACGGTTTTAACGGTTTCCCGGAGCGTTCTGATCAAGTTCCCGTGAAGCCTTTTCGCGGCGGAGAAAAAAAGTGAAAATTATTCTGCGGTTTTTCCGGGAAAATGCGGGGAGTTTCCGGAAGAGCGGAATTTGTGCGGGCTAATCGTCAAATGCACTTGAAATAATCGAACGGCTCTTTGCAGTCGTTGCATTTCCAGAGCGCTTTGCAGGCGGTGGAACCGAAGTGGCTGACCATTTCCGTGTGCGTGGATCCGCAGCGGGGGCACTTCACCGTTTTCGACTGACCGAGCAGCGCGCTTTTGTCGGCGGTGGAATGTTCGGGCGGAGCGATGCCGTAGCGGCGCAGTTTTTCTTTCGCTTCGTCGGAGATCCAGTCGGTGGTCCAGGGCGGAGAGAGCACGGTTTTGACGGCGATGTTTTCAAAACCATTCTCGCGGAAAGCGCGCTTGAGCTCGTCGCTGATCATGTCCATGGCGGGACAGCCGCTGTAGGTGGGCGTGATGGAAATTTCAATCGCGTCGCCGTTGCGAATGATGTTGCGTACTACGCCGAGATCCGTCACCGTCAGCACAGGCACTTCCGGGTCGACCACTTTCGCAGCGATCGTCCACAATTCTTCCGTGCCGGGATGATGAATCGGGTGTTGGTGAAGGGTACGCATTTTTTTGTTCAAGGTTTAAGGTTCAATGTTCAAGGTTCGATTCAGATGAAACAACATTGAACCCGGAACATTGAACCCGGAACAGTTAACCGCGAAGCGCTACCATTTTGCGCCGGGGTACGCGCGCGGGAGGACCTGCATTTCGCCGAGAATGTAGCTGAGCTGCTCGGTGTGTTTTCCTTCGCGGCTGCCCTTCATCTGCCAGGCGTCGGCGGGAGGAACGGTGAGCGTGGCGCGCGTCAGCACGGCAGAGATCGTTTCCATCCATTTTGCTTTCAGCGCAGCGACGTCGGGAATGATGCCGGCGGATTGCAGCAGCTGATCGCCTTCGGTGGTGGCGAAGAGATCGCCGGTATACATCCAGAGCGTATCGATGGCGTTCTGCATGCGCGCGCGGCTTTCTTCGGTGCCGTCGCCGAGACGAAGCGTCCATTCGGTGCAGTGGCGCACGTGGTAGGTCGTTTCCTTGATGGCTTTGGCGGCGAAACCGGCGAGCATCTCGTTGGTGCTTTTCTGCAATTCAGGAAGCAGCAGCGCCACGAACGTCGAATAGAAAAGTTGTTTCGCGGTAACGAAAGCGAAATCCGTATTCGGTTGCTCGACGATCAGCGCGTTACGGAATTCGTGCTGGAGGCGTCCGTAGGCGAAATCGTCTTCGGAGCGGCCTTTGCCTTCCACTTCGCCGGCGTAGGTGAGCAGGAGCCGCGCCTGCCCGATGTGGTCGAGCGCGATGTTGGTGGTGGCGATGTCTTCTTCGAGAAAAGGCCCGTGGCTGCACATCTCCGAAAGGCGATGGCCGTGAATGAGGCTGTTGTCGCCCATCCGGAGCAGGAATTCAAAAAGTGCCTGTTGCTGGTTCATGTGCGCTTACAGGTATTTGACGCCGTCCGGGATGGTGTAGAAGGTCGGGTGGCGATAGGGTTTGTCGTTGGACGGCTCGAAGAACGGGCCCAGGTCTTCCGGGCTGGAAGCGGTGATCTGCGCGGAGGGAACGACCCAGATGTTGGTGCCTTCGCTGCGACGCGTGTAAAGGTCACGGGCATTCTGCAGCGCCATTTCCTTGTCGGCGGCGTGAACGCTTCCGGCGTGCTTGTGCGGGGTGCCGGATTTGGACTGGACGAATACTTCCCATAGCGGGAACTGGTTATCGGTGCTCATTGGTGTGGATCGGGTAGTGGTGAAATGGGGTCGACCACTGGTCGACCC
>CAMLEF010000058.1 GCA_946478675.1 uncultured Flavobacteriales bacterium
TCATGACCGGCGCCAACGTGCTGAAATATTCCACCGGCTACAATCTCACGCACCTGATGATCGGCAGCGAAGGAACGCTCGGCATCATCACAAAGATTGTTTTTCGCCTGATCCCGTTTCCGAAAAATAATCTCGTGCTGCTCGTGCCGTTTGATTCAGCGGAGAAAGCCTGTGAAGCGGTGAGCGCTGTTTTCCGGGAAGGCATCACGCCGTCGGGAATGGAATTCATGGAACGCGACGCGATCGATTGGGTGCGCAAATTCGTCGACGGCCTCAACGTTGAAGTGGGAGCGAACGTGCAGGCGCATTTGCTGATCGAAGTCGACGGCAACGATATGGACGTGCTGTACAAGGATGCGGAGAAGATCGGCGAAGTGATGCAACGCTACGAAGCCGGAGAAATTCTTTTTGCCGACACGGCCGATCAGAAAGAGATGTTGTGGAAGATGCGCCGGAAAGTGGCGGAAGCGGTGAAGTCGAACAGCGTGTACAAAGAAGAAGATACCGTGGTGCCGCGCGCGGAGTTGCCGCAATTATTGAGTGGCGTAAAAGCGATCGGGAAGAAGTACGGTTTTAAATCCGTGTGTTACGGTCACGCCGGCGACGGCAACCTGCACGTAAATATCATCAAAGGCGACCTGCCGGATGAAACGTGGAAGAACGAATTGCCGAAAGGAATCGCGGAGATCTTTCAGCTCTGCGTGAAGTTAGGCGGAACAATTTCCGGCGAGCACGGCATCGGCCTGGTGCAGCAACCGTACATCGGCATCGCGATCGACGAAAAGCGGATTTCGCTCATGCGCGGCATTAAAGAATTGTTCGATCCGGCGATGATTTTGAATCCCGGGAAGATCTTTTACCGTTAGGCTCTTCCGCTACGTCCGCCGACTTTCTCGCCGAGATACAGCACGACATTGGTAACGGCCGTGATATGCGCGAGCCGGTCGGCATTGGTGATCATCGTTTGCTCTTCGTAATGCAGCTCATTGCCGCGAAGCGTGATCGCCGAGCGCAGCACATTTTCCTGAGACGCGAGATAATTCGTTGTGTGGAGGTCGAAGAATTGCAGCACGCGATCGGGCTGGCTGCTTTTCAGCACGAACGCTTTGTCGAAGGCGTCGTTGCCGGTGGGAATATCCTGCATGCCGAGCGCTTTGCCGATCTTCTGGAAGAAACGTTCTTTCGCGAGCTTGAATTCCACCATCGGGTTCACCGGCAAACGCAGGTTGATGATCGTGTAGTAATACGTGTGCTTGCCGCTGCCGCGCCGTTCGGTGTAAATCTCGAGTTGCGTGGAGCGTATGGGCCCGTTTAGGCGCGCAAGTTTCGAACTGAAAAAACCGATCTGCGGTTTGACGACCGTAATACCGAATTGTTGTCCGAGGAGAATGAAGTGATCCCAGGTCGCATGCATTTGCTTGCGCTGAAACCAGAACGCAAGCGCGATAACGCCGATCATCAACAGGGAAACCGCGATAATGGCGCCGGCTCCTTCCACACCGGAAGCGAGAACGATAAATGTTTTCATGGATCAAATCTCCGAAAAAACCGGATGCGGCAATTTGTTATATTTGCAATAGATCATTCGATCAAAGCATTGCACGATCGTGCACGCGCCGGGTTGCATCGGGATAGCGAAAGCGATTCTTAGGGACCCGGCGTTATTTTTTTCCTTTATTGACTTCGTGGTTGTAGTACAGCTTGCCGTTTGTGCAAAGCCTTACTGCTATTCGTAAATGCAATCGCGTGTTGTCCAATAGAACCGTGCATTTAAAGTTCAGGTAACCGGCGATGTGTTTTTTATCTGTGGGTTTGCGGTCGCCCCAATTGTTGAATGCGGCAACACGCATGATTTGCGGCAACACGCGCACGAGCTCTGCTTTAGAAGCATAAATGTTTCCGCCCTTCAGCAATTTCCTTCCTCCGCGCACCGTAAAATGAATCGGGAAACCCGTGGCAAGATTCGTGACTACTTTACCGGCAATATTTTCTCTGTAGTATTCGAATGCTGTATTTCTTAATTCCAAAAGCGGAAGATGAGGCCATTCGCTGAATGTGGCAGGAACAATCTTTTGTTTGTATTTCATACTAATCGATTCATAAAAAAGCCCCCGCATTTCAACTGCGGGGGCTTACCAAAAACCAGGCAAGGCAGTGCCTGGAAAACCGGCTCAGCAACAGGAAGAGCGCGTGCTTCCTCCCGTCGCCTGCCGGAAGTGCGGCATCAGTCTTTTTTCGCGCCGCCGAGCAGGAGGATGTCGCTGCAGACGATCTCCGTCACGTAGTGCTTCTTGCCTTCCTTATCCGTCCAGTTGCGGTTGGTGAGCTTGCCGCTGATGGCGACCTGCTTGCCTTTGTGCATGAATTTTTCTGCGAGCCCTGCGAGTCCGTCCCACGCCACGATGCTGAACCATTGTGTGTTCTCGATCTTTTTGCCTTCGGCGTCATTGTAGGTTTCGTTGCAGGCGAGGAGGAAGGTGGCGACCTTCTTGCCGTTGCTGAGGGTTTTTACTTCGGGGTTACGGCCGAGATTGCCGACGAGCTGCACGTTGTTGCGAATCATGTTCATAGATGTAAAAGATTAAAAAATGAAAAAATAAAAGCGAATAAAAAGTTGAGATATAGAAGGCTTGTTACGCTGCGATATTGGCGACGGGAGTGCGGCCGCTGTGGAGCAGCACGAGGTCGGTTGCGACGATCTCTCTTTTCGTGCGGGCATTTCCTTTTTTATCGGTCCAGTGGCGCACCACGAGATTGCCGCACAGGAGTACCCGCTTTCCTTTCTGCAGGTGCATTTCTGCGATCTCGGCTACACGTCCCCAGGAAACGACCGCATACCATTTGACTTTGTTCTTGCCCGTTTCCGCATCGTGCTCGACGGCAGCGGCGGAGAATCGTGCGACTTTCTGTCCGCTGAAGGTGGTGCGTACGGTCGGGTTCGTGCCCAGGTTGACGATCATTCGTACATCGTTCTTGTTCTGCATGTTCATGTTACAAAAGATTAAAAGTTAAACTCGATATAAAACGTTCTGTGAAATTGACGGTGCAAAGGTGTGGCAGGTGTTTTCGCTTATTCGGTTGTTAAGCGTTTACTGTCGATAGTAAGTGATTGTAAGCGTTTGAAAACGGATATAATGTTGGCTTTTAATTGTTTGTGGTGTGTGGCTTTTTTTTGAAAAAATGAGAGCCGATCGGATAAAAACGGTTAGGAAGTTTAAAAACGGATTCGCGGAAGACGCTAAAAAGAGGGTTATTCGCTCCGCTTTTTGCGTCTGAGCAGGGCACCGCACGCCGCACGCCGGACACCGCACGCCGTGCGGCGCCGCGCGTACAAGACCCCAACGGTTTTTAAAACCTTTGGGGGCTTGCAGCAAAGAAGTTTGCTGCCAACCCCCAAATTCGTCTTGTAACATTCTCCGACGTCTTGCGACCAATAACTTTCTCCGACCACGTTTCCCACCCACATTCCTCCCCACCGCTTAACTTTACTCCGGCATGGCATTCGAATCCTACCTATCACCCGAAGAGCTGCAGCTGCTGGAAAGCCATAAGCAGGTTCTGCAACTGAAAAAAGGCAGGCTCCTTTTTTCGGAAGGACATCCGCCGCAGGGCGTGCACCTGCTGGTCTCCGGGAAGATCAAGCTGTTCACCACCGATGCGCAGGGCCGCGAGCAGATCATTCATCTCGCCAAACCTTCAGACCTGATGGGCTACCGCGCCGTGCTGGGCAGCGACAGCTATTCCTGCAGTGCGGCCGCGTTGGAAGCCGCAGAGATCTGGCTGATCCCGAAGGCGGTTTTCCTGTCCGTGCTCGAGACGAATGCGGCGTTCTCCCATGCGGTGATCCGGCTGCTGACGGCCGAGCTGCGGCATGCGGAACACCACCTGGCCGGGCTGGCGCGAAAGCCGGTGAAGTCGCGGCTGGCGGAGGCGTTGCTGCTGCTGGCAGATACCTACGGCTTTGAAAGCGACGGAAAAACTCTCGCCGTTTCGCTGACGCGCGAAGAAATGGCCGGGCTGGTCGGCACGGCGACGGAAACCGCGATTCGCCTGCTGCAAAGCCTCAAAGAAGAAGGCCTCGTGGCAACTTCCGGGCGGCACATCCGTCTTCTCGATATGGCCGCTTTGCGCCATTGTTCCGAAAACGCATGATTTACAGGGAAAATCGTATCTTTGCGCCTTCGCTTATGAAGAATCGCATTCTCATCGCTTTGATTGTTATTGTCGGCGCTTTTGTGCTGGGCTGCAATGATTTCAGCAAGCTCCAGAAAAGCACCGACCTGAACAAGAAGTATGAGGCCGCCGTTAAGTATTTCAACGACAGCAACTTTGTGAAAGCACAGTTGCTGTTCGACGAGCTTTACAGCGTGCTTCGTGCAACGGATAAAGCGGAGAATTGCGCTTATTACCTGGCGTACTGCGATTATTACATGGGCGATTATTATATGTCCGCTTACCTGTTCCGCAACTATTTCCGCACGTATCCCACGAGCCCGCGCGCAGCAGAATGCCTCTACATGAGCGCCTATTGCCATTACCTCGTTTCGCCCCCGTACACGCTCGACCAGGCCGATACGTATTCCGCAATAGAGGAATTCCAGTACTTCATCCAGATGTTTCCCGGCGATACGTCGCGCATCAAGGAATGCAACAAGCTGGTCGACAATCTCCACGGAAAGCTCGAGAAGAAAGCATTCACCAACGCGAAGACTTACTACGAGATCCAGGATTATAAAGCGGCGATCACTTCTTTCGACCTGTTCCTGCACGATTACCCGGATACGCATTACCGCGAAGAAGCTACGTACTACACGATCGATGCGAAGCTCCATCTTGCGGAAAACAGTATTGCCGAAAAGAAAGAACAGCGCCTCGCCGAAACCATCGCCTCCTGCAACAGCTTTCTCGCTGCTTACAAGGAAAGCGAATACACCGATGAAATTAAAAGCATTCTCGACCGGGCCCTGAAGCTCCAGGAGAAGATCGAAAAAGACAAACGTTCAAAAGCAAACGCCAATCAATAATCATCATAACGTCATGGTAGATTTCAAAAAGACCAACGCCGAACTCACAACGCACACCCGCGACCTGCGCCAGATCGATGCGCCCACCGGCAACATTTACGAAAGCGTAGCCATCATCGCGAAGCGCGCCAACCAGATCAGCGCGGAGCTGAAAGAAGAGCTCACCGGCAAGCTGAATGAATTCGCCACGCACACCGACAACCTCGAAGAGGTATTCGAAAACCGTGAGCAGATCGAGATCTCCAAGTTCTACGAGCGCCTGCCGAAACCGGTAAGCATCGCAACGCAGGAGTTCCTCGAAGGCAAGGTCTACCACCGCAACGCCTCCAAAGAAAACCAGGACTAATCCTGTAGGGCTTATTTGCAGGACATGGCGATTCCCGTTGCCATGTCTTTGCTATTTAAAGACATCCTGTTTTTCACAGCAAAAACATGCTCAGCGGCAAGAAAATAGTGCTCGGTGTCACCGGCGGAATCGCGGCCTACAAAGCGGCGTTCCTCGTGCGCCTGCTTGTAAAAGCGGGTGCCGAAGTGCGCGTCGTGATGACGCCCGCCGCGCATGAATTCATCACGCCGCTCACGCTGGCCACGCTGTCGAAACACCCGGTCGTTACCGAATTCACCGAAGGCACGCAGGGCGAATGGAACAACCATGTCGGGCTCGGCCTGTGGGGCGATCTTTTCGTGGTGGCGCCGGCGAGCGCGAATACGCTGGCGAAAATGGCGGAAGGCCGCAGCGACAACCTGCTGATGGCGGTGTACCTCTCAGCGCGCTGCCCCGTGGCGATTGCACCGGCAATGGACCTCGACATGTACGCGCATCCGCAGACGCAGGCGAATTTGCTTCGGTTGCAGCAGCAGGGCGTGCTCGTCATTCCCCCGGGAACGGGTGAGCTGGCGAGCGGGCTGAGCGGGGAAGGGCGCATGGCCGAGCCGGAAGAGATCGTGCAGTTCATCGAGGCAACGTTCGGGCTGCGGAAGCGTCTTCAGGGCAGGAAAATCCTTGTGACGGCAGGCCCTACATACGAAGCGATCGACCCGGTGCGCTTTATCGGCAATCATTCCACCGGGAAGATGGGCTTTGCGCTGGCGGAAGCGCTGGCCGAGCGGGGAGCGGAAGTGTTCCTCGTGAGCGGGCCGGTACATTTGCAGGTGAAGCGCGGCAATATTCACCGCACCGACGTCGTTTCTGCACAGGAGATGTACGAAGCCTGCCTGCAGCTGTTCCCGCAATGTGATGCCGCGATCCTTTCCGCAGCTGTAGCCGATTACCGCCCGAAAAATGCAGCGGGTTCCAAGATTAAAAAGGAAGCGGGCGGAATCAACGCTATTGAGCTCGTGGAAACGCAGGATGTGCTGGCTTCGCTTGGTAAAATGAAAACGAAGGAGCAAGTATTGGCCGGTTTTGCACTGGAAACGGACAATGAAATGGCTCACGCGCAATCCAAGCTCGAGCGGAAGAACCTCGATTTTATCGTGATGAACTCGCTGCGGGAAAAAGGCGCGGGTTTTGCAACCGACACGAACAAGATTGCCATCCTGACACGCGCAGGGAAAACGATTAACTTTGAATTAAAGACCAAGCAGGCCGTGGCCGCCGATATCGCCGACCATCTTGCAACGTACCTGGAGCAATGAAACGATCAACCCTTTTCTTCTTCTTCTTCCTTTTTTCGACTGCCGCGTTTCGCCTCGCTGCGCAGGAATTGAATTGCCAGATCCAGGTACTTTCCCCGCAGATCCAGGGAACGACCGAAAAGCGCATTTTCGAGACGCTGCAGAAATCCATCTTCGAGTTCATGAACAACACGAAATGGACGAACGATGTTTTTTCTCCGGAAGAGCGCATCAACTGCCAGCTCGTCCTGACCATCTCCGAAAAACTTTCTACCGACGAATACAAAGGCAGCCTGCAGATCGTGAGCACGCGCCCGGTTTTCAAATCGACGTACACCGCGACCACGCTCAACCACAACGACCCGGACATCCAGTTCCGTTACGTAGAGTTCCAGCCGATGGAATTCTCGATCAACCAGCACCTGAGCAACCTCACTTCGCTGCTCGCGTATTATGCGTACGTGATCCTCGCAACGGATTACGATTCTTTCTCGCTCAACGGCGGAACGCCTTACTGGCAGAAAGCGCAGACGATCGTGTCGAACGCGCAGAACGCCCCTGAAAAAGGCTGGAAATCGATGGACGGCACCAAGACGCGTTTCTGGGTGGTCGATAACGCGCTGCAGCCGATCTATGCGCCGGTGCGCGAAGCGATGTACAAGTATCACCGCCTCGGTCTCGACATCATGTACCAGGACGTCGCCGGGGGCCGCGCGATTTGCCTGCAGGCATTGCAGGGACTGGAAAAAGTGCATGATCAGCGCCCGCTTTCGTTCCCGATGCAAATGTTCTTCAATGCCAAATCCGAAGAGATCGTCAAGCTCTTTTCCGGCGGACTGCCCGATGAAAAAAGCAAAGCGGTCACGTTGTTACAGAAGATCGACCCGGGAAACGGGATCAAGTACCAGCGGATCACGCAATCGCAGTAACGACAACAATATTCAGAACGGGAGGGCAATGGCTCTCCTTTTTTTTGCGCGATACTGTCGAGCCTCTTAACAGGAAAAATCCGCCTTTTGCAAACTGAATCCGCTCACTGACGAATCACATTTTCACCTGCTGGTTTTTGGTATACTTTTGGTTTCTCATTCCAAAGAACCAACCAACCCAGCCCTATGCATCATCCCTTACGTTCCCGCATTTTCCCGTTTTTCCTTTTCGTCCTGTTCCTGTTTTCGGCCGTCGTTTTCGATAGCTGCAAAATGGCGCATACCAACCTGAACGTGCTGCAGCCCGCCGACATTATGCTGCCGGCGCATTTCCAGAAATTCGTGCTCGCCGACCGTACGCGTCCTGCCAAAGGCAACGGTCAGCAGGCGCTCAACGTGCTCGAAGGCATCATTACCGGCGAAGGTGCGTTCCAGGACAAATGGGCCGCTGAAGATTGCGTTGAAGGTCTTCGTCAAAAACTCATGCAAACGCCGCGCTACAGCGTTACCGTTGCTGCCGTCGATACCGCGCTCAAAGGAACCGGCCGCCGCCAGACGATGCCGCCGCTCGATTGGGCGACGGTTGCGAAGATGGTCGGCAATGACACGACAACCGGCCTCATCGTGCTCGAGGCGTTCGATTCAAACACGAATCTCTTCAATGAAGTCGTGCAGACGACGCAGCGTGGCGCCAATGGTGAAAACATCCAGGTGCCCGAGTATCGCGCGCATGGCCGCATCGACGTGTATTGCGTGTGGCGCATTTACGATCTGAAAACAAAAACGATCGTCGACCAGTTCACGCAGGAAAGCCAGCAGCAGTTCGACGGCGCCGGTCCTTCCCAGGCTGCTGCAGAAGCGAAACTTCCTTCGCGCCGCGACATGGTGAGCCGCGCCGGTGTGGCTGCAGGAATGCAGTACGGTCATCGTATTTCGCCGCAGTGGGTGCTCGTGAGCCGCGACTATTACAAGAAAGGCAGTCCCACGCTGAAGGCAACTGCGAAGCTTGTGCGCTATAACAACTGGAAACAAGCCACCGACAATTGGAACAAAGAAGCGACGTCTTCCGATCCGAAAGTGGCACGCCGCGCCAGCTATAACATGGCCCTCGCGGCAGAGCAGAACGGCCAGCTCGATCTTGCGCTGCAATGGGCCGAACGCGCGCAGCAGATGGGAGAGAAGAAAGCCGCCCGTTACATCCAGATCCTGCAGCAGCGCCAGTATGAGCAGCAGAAGCTCCAGGAACAGATGAAGGGGAAGAAATAAACGGTTGGCCGGTCGGTCAGTCGGTCGGTCGGTCGGTTGTCGGTCTTCAGTCATTATTGCTATAGACTGACAACCGACAACTGACGACAACGCTCGGCAAGTGCGGCTGGAGTAGTACCTTTGCAACCGTATGTACAAGCTGCTGCTGAAGCCCGTCTTCTTTCTCTTCGATCCGGAGAAAATCCATCATTTCGTTTTCGCTTCCATCAAATTTTTCTTTCGCATTCCGGGCGTTGCGGCGATTTCCCGCGCGATCTATTGCGTGAATGATCCGAAGCTCGAGCGCAAGCTGTTCGGGCTGACATTCCCGAACCCGGTGGGACTCGCAGCGGGTTTTGACAAAGACGCGAAGCTGTTCGACGAGCTCGGCGGGCTGGGTTTCGGTTTCGTGGAGATCGGGACGGTGACGCCGAGGCCGCAGCCGGGCAACGACAAGCCGCGCATGTTTCGTTTGAAGCAGGACGGCGCGCTGATCAACCGCATGGGCTTTAACAACGAAGGCGCTGCTGCTGCTGCGGAGCGTTTGCGCAGGCGAAAAACGAAATCCGAAAGCTATCGGACCGTCATCGGCGGCAACATCGGGAAAAACAAAGTGACGCCGAATGAGCAGGCGGGAGACGACTACGAGAAATGTTTCGAAACGCTTTACCCTGTCGTCGATTATTTCGTCGTGAACGTGAGCTCGCCGAATACGCCGAACCTGCGCGATTTGCAGGAGAAAGGGCCGCTCACGGAATTGCTGCTGCGCCTGAAAAAGCTGAACGCTGCAAAACCGAAAGCGAAACCGATCCTGCTGAAGATCGCGCCGGATTTGACGAACACGCAGCTCGACGATATCATCGACATTGTGAAAACGACGGGCATCGACGGCGTGGTAGCGACGAACACAACGATCTCGCGCGAGCAATTGTCGACACCGAAATCGCGGCTGGAAGAAATCGGCGCGGGCGGCGTGAGCGGAAAGCCGCTGACGAAACGCGCGACGGAAGTGATCCGATATCTCTCGGAGAAATCAGGAAAAGCGTTTCCGATTATTGGCGTGGGCGGCATTCATTCGGCGGAAGACGCGATTGAAAAACTGAATGCGGGCGCGAGCCTGGTGCAGCTGTATACGGGCTTCATTTACGAAGGACCGGCGCTGGCGAAGAAGATTAATAAAGCGCTGCTGAAGAAGTAATCGACGCGAAATAAATTAGTAGTTCGAAAAAGAAAAAAAAGAAAAAAGTAAACCTCGAAGGTTTCCAAAACCTTCGAGGTTTACTTTTTTTTCGCGTTCTATTTTCTTTTTTTTTCTTCTTCGTAGAAATTGCGGAATGATACTCAATAGCCGTGATGGCAGCGGAAAGCCCGCAGGGTGAAGCGAACAAAGCAGATGCGGAGCAGGCGCTTTGTTCTGCTGCACCCGAGGACTTGCAGCGAACAGCGCGACTACGCATTCTGGAAACGTCTGCAGTATCAGCTTCAAAAAAAATCCCCGAAGATTTTACAGCCTCCGGGGAATTCTCAATCTTCAATTTTAAATCGTTACACGAGCGAAGCTTCCAGCGTGATTTCCATGTTCAGCGATTTGGAAACCGGGCAATTCGCTTTGGCATCTTCGGCGCATTCCTTGAATTTTTCGGGCGTGATGCCGGGCACTTTCGCTTTGCAGACGAGGTGCGAGAATTCGATGGTGCCGTTGGCGAGCTGGTTTTCGCATTTCGTTTCGATCGACTCGGGCGTGAATCCTGCGGCGCCGAGAACGAACGCGAGCTTCATGGAAAAACAGCCGGCATGCGCTGCTGCGATGAGTTCTTCCGGGTTGGTGCCTGCGCCGTTTTCGAAGCGCGAGCTGTACGAGTATTGCGTCTGCGACAGGATGCCGCTTTGTGTGGAGAGCGTTCCTTTTCCTTCTTTGCCGGAGCCGTTCCAGACGGCAGTTGCGTTTCTTTTCATAGTCTTTGTTTTTAGAGCGGATGTGTGTTGTGAATGAGAAGTGAAGTTAGTACTAAATGAGAAAAGGTTGATTGGGTTGGTAAGGTTGGTTAAGTTGGTAAGGTTAGTTATGACTGTTCGGGCGGAGACGAGAACTTGTCATTCGAATGCAACAGGTTCCCGACTCCGCCCGAACAAGCGGGAAAAGCAAACGTTTTTTTGTGATGGTGACGATCTAACTTATCCAACCCACCCCAACCAACTTAACCAACCTCACCAACTCTTACCTTTGCTCCATGAACGAACTCCGGCTGGTCGAATGTCCGCGTGATGCGATGCAGGGCATTCATACGTTTATCGAAACGGAAAAGAAAACGGCTTACATCAATTCGCTTTTGAAATGCGGGTTCGATACGATCGACTTCGGCAGCTTCGTTTCGCCGAAAGCGATCCCGCAGTTGCGCGATACGGCGGAAGTGCTTTCGAAGTTGGAGCTTTCTTCTTCGAAGAGCAAATTGCTGGCGATCATCGCGAACGTGCGCGGGGCGGAAGACGCGGTGAAGTTCGACGAGATCACGTATCTCGGTTACCCGTTCTCGATTTCGGAAACGTTCCAGAAGCGCAATACGAATGCGACGATCGCCGAATCGCTGGTGCGGGTGGAGGAGATCCAGAAGCTTTGCCTGCAGCACAACAAGCAGCTCGTCGTTTACATTTCGATGGCGTTCGGCAATCCGTACGGCGATGCGTGGAATGCGGACGTGGCGATCCAGTGGACGAAACGTCTTTCGGAAATGGGCATCCGCATCATCGCGCTGGCGGATACGATCGGCGTCTCCAACCCGGAAAACATCGGTTATCTTTTTTCCAATCTCATCCCGGAATTTCCGGACGTAACGATCGGCGCGCATTTACACACGACGCCCGATACGTGGGAAGAAAAAATGGAAGCGGCCTGGAACGCGGGCTGCAGGCGTTTCGATCACGCGGTGAAAGGTCTGGGCGGTTGCCCGATGGCGGCGGATCAGCTCACGGGAAATATGCCGGCGGAACGCGTGCTGGAATTTTTCGCGAAGAAAAATATTCCGACGGGCATCGACATGAAAGCGTTTAACGATTCGATGCTGCTCGCGGGATCAACGTTTCCATTAGAATAGCCGCAGATTGCGCAGATGCGCGCAGATTTTTAGCCACGAATTACGCGGATTCTTTTGCCGCAGATTGCGCAGATACGCGCAGATTTTTAGCCACGAATTGCGCGGATTACACGGATTTTTCTCTGCGTCTCAGCGTTCTCTGCGTCTCAGCGGCCTTTTTTAATTTTCTCTTTCTCAGAAGAAGCTCGGGTTCGCCATGCGCGTATTGCGGCTGTGGTAAATGCCGGTGTAGATCAGCATGAATTCCATCGCGCCCATGCCGTTCGTTGCAGCGGTGAGCTTCGATAAATTAAGATCGTAATTGAACGCTGCGCCGATCGGGCCGAGGTCGAAACGGATGTAGCCGGATGCGGCGTCGCCCAGGCGATACATGCCGCCGATCGTCATCGATTTTTCCGACTGGTAATTCGTGTAATGCGAGCGTTCGCTGAGCCGGTACTTCACACCGGCGCCGGCGTTGATCTTGCGCGCGGGACCCTGCTTCTCGATCTGCAGCGCAGGCACGAGCCACGCATTCGAATTTTGCCCGAGCGCGATCTGCGCGGTGTAGTGTGCGGTGATCTTCATGTAGAGCTTGTCGCTGCCGCCGAGGAACGCGATGTTCGGCCGGTTGAGATGGCTCAATGCCAAACCGCCGCACATCTTGAAGCGATCGTTCGCTACCGACGTGATCGCAGCGCCGGCGGAATAATCGAAGTAGAGGTACGAATCGGCCTGGTGATTCTCACCGCTCGGCAACGACGGATCGTAGTTCAATCCGTCGAACTGCATGTCCCAGCTCGCATTGCCGAGTGTGATGCTGCGCTGCGCCGCTCCCGCCATGAAGCCGAACGAAAAATACGTAGCGCCGACGCCGTCCAGCGATTTGTTGTACGAAGCCGTGAGATTAAACGCGTTATTCTTCAGCGAAGAGCTGCCGGCTTTGTCGACATTCACATTAAGGCCGACCGCAAAAAAATCGGGGCTGGCTTTGCGTTTGTCTTTTCGCGGAAGCGGCATGTCACCGCCGAACGTATACGTCGTGTACGGCTTCGCGATGGGTGACCACTGCATGCGGTAGTTGTTGACGATGCGCAGATCGCCGGTGAAATTCCCGGTGAGCGCGGGATTGAGCGTCAGCGGCGCCATCGTGAACATCGAGTAATGTAAGTCCTGCGCGCCGAGCGTACATACGGCGGAAAGGGCGGCGACAAAAGTGATGATGCGTTTCATAGGCGGTTATCTGACAAGTGAAACATCTCCTTTTAACGTCTGCGAAGTGCCGTTGTAGAACGTCGCTGTGCAGTAATAAGCGAAAACGCCGGTGTTCATTTCCTTTCCGCGGAAAGTGCCGTCCCAGCCGTCATTCACGCTATGGCTTTCGAAAACTTTTTCGCCCCAGCGATCATACACCACGAAGTCGAGTGTTTTGATGCCGGCGCCGCGCACGTAGAGCACGTCGTTCGCATTGTCACCGTTCGGCGAAAAGGCGCTCGGGATAAAAATGGAATACGCTTCGATCACTTCCACCGTCACCGTATCGGAAGCCGTGCATCCATACGAATCCGTGTAGTTGACGGTGTAAGTCGTTGTAACGGTCGGGCTCGCGGTCGGGTTGGGAATGGTGCTGCTGCTGAGCCCGGTTGGCGGCGACCACGACCAGCTGCCGGCGCCACCGGTTGCATTGAGGTGCGTGGAGTTGCCGATGGCGATCGTCGTGTACGGTCCGGCGTCGACGGTCGGTTGCGCGCCGATCGTGATGTAATTGTTCATCACGATCGTGTCGGAGCCGAAAGCGTTGGTGACGATCAGCGTTACGGGATAAGTTCCCGGCGTGTTGTAGCAAATGTTCGACGGGTTCTGCTGCGTCGAGGTTTGCGGCGTACCGCCCGGGAACAGCCAGGTCCAGCCGGTGGGCGTGCCGGTGCTCACGTCTGTGAAATCGATGCAGGTGGATTCGCAAACGGAATTGTCGGTGACGGTGAACGTAGCGGTCGGAACGGTGCAGGGGCTGACGGTAATCGTCACGGTATCTGTTCCGGTGCAGCCGTTCGCATCCGTGACGGTGAGCGTGTACGTCGTGGTGCTTGCTGGCGTCACAGTGTAGGTGCTGCCGCTGTGGTTGCCGGGCTGCCAGTTGTACGTTCCGCCGCCGCTTCCGATGAGCGTCGTTTGCTGACCGGTGCAGATGCTGGCGTTGTTGCCCGCGTCGGCAATCGGTGCGGCATTCACAACGATGTAACCGGTTTTCGTCAATGAGCCGGAGCCGGAAGCGTTGTTCGCGATGAGGGTTACGGCGTAAGTGCCCGGCGAGTTGTAGCAAATGTTCGAAGGATTCTGAACCGTCGACGAAGCCGTCGTTGCGCCGCTGAACGTCCAGTTCCACGAGGTCGGGTTGTTCGTCGTCAGGTCGGTGAAGCTGATGCAATCGCCTACGCAAAGTGTCGTGTCGCTGCCGAGGAAATTAACGACGGGCGCATTGCAGGGTTGCACGTTGACCGTGACTTGTGCAGTAGCGGAACAACCGGCTGCGCTGGTGCCTGTCACGGTGTACGTCGTCGTTGTCGAAGGAGAAACGTTGACCGGCGAGCCCGTAATGTTGCCGGGATTCCAGACGTACGTCGAACCGCCGCTGCCGGTGAGCGCAGTTTGCTGTCCGACGCAAATCGTCGTGGGGTTCGCCGTAGCGGTGATCGTCGGCGTCGGGTTCACCGTAATAACGAGCGAAGTGTTCGTGCTGCCGTTGGCGTTGGTCGCCGTCATCGTAACGGTGTAGGTGCCTGCTGCCGACCAGGTGACGCCGGACGGATTTTGCGCCGTTGAAGTACCGGGTGTGCCGCTTGGGAACGTCCAGCTCCAGCTCGTCGGGTTGCCCGTGGAAAGGTCCGTGAAGTTGACCGACTGGCCGATGCAAATGCTGGTGTCCGTCGAACTGAAGATCGCCACGGGGCCGGTGCAGTTCTGGACGGTGACGGTCACCTGCGCGGTGGAAGAACATCCGGCTGCACTGGTGCCGGTAACGGTGTAGGTGGTCGTTGCTGCAGGCGTTACGTTGACCGGCGAGCCCGTGATGTTGCCGGGATTCCAGACGTACGTCGAGCCGCCGCCGCCGGTGAGCGTGGTTTGCTGTCCGGTGCAGACGGTGGTCGGGTTGGCGGTTGCCGTGATCGTTGGCGTTGGGTTTACGGTGATGACCTGCGTGGTGCTGTTGTTGCCGCTGGCGTTGGTGGCAGTAAGCGTTACCGTATACGTGCTCGCCGCAGCCCAGGTCACGCCGGAAGGATTCTGCGAAGTCGAAGAGCCAGGAGTTCCGCCGGGGAAGGTCCAGCTCCAGCTCGTGGGGCCGTTGGTGGAATTGTCGGTGAAGTTGACGGCCTGGTTGATGCAGACGCTGGTGGCGCTGGCGGTAAATGCGGCCACCGGCGGCAGTGAAGCGGTCGGCGTGCTCAGCGTGATGTCGTCTACTGCAAACGAAGGATCGGTGCCGACGCCGTCATCGTTGTTCACCCAGAGGAAACCGATCTTCACGTTCGGGTTGTTGTTCGCGGATGCGGGCAGCGCCATCGAAAAAGCCGTCCAGCGTCCCTGCGAGCTCGGGCAATTGACCTGCGTTTGCGCCGTATTGGTCAGCAGCGCCCAGGTGGCTCCGTCGAAATACCAAACGGAAGCATCGTCGTTCGGCGGATCGCCCAGCTCGTTGTAGTTGAACGCAAGCGTGATGGTCGTTTTGCCGGTGCAGTTGATCACCGGTGATTCGATGCGGCGGTTGGTTTGCGGGCAGGTCCAGATGCCGCAGAGCCCGCCGGCGTCATACGCAGCGCCGACATCGCCCATGGAATTGGGGGAAGAGCCGACGTGCAGCGTGGCGAGCGTGGCCGTAGCGCTGGCCGCCACGCATCCGCTTCCGCAAATGGTGGGCGTGTGGCCGTTCTCCGCGCAGCTGACATACCATTGGTTGGGATCAGCGCCTTCGGGGCCGGTCACCGTTTGCGTCCAGGCGCCGTTCGGGCCGGTGTAGGCCGTCGCATCGCAGTTCGCGGTACAGCCGTTATTGAAATCTTCCGTCCAGAAAACCTGTGCGGAAATGCTGCCGGCGAAAAGTGAAAACAAGAAGGCGAGGCGGAGGGAAAAGCGGGGGATGAGAGGGTAGGTCTGCTTCATCGGAGGTTTTTTGCCTCTCCCAAAATACGAAAAAGTGGGTTGTATTACGATGCCTCCGCCGCTCTTCCGGAATTAAAGCTGCTGGAGGAACGCCATCGTATCCACGCCGTCCGCATAATCCCACAGCGCCGGCGACTGGCTTTCCCCGAAACCGACGGTCGGAATGCCTTCCAGCTCTTCTGCTACGACGCACTGGATATTTTCCTTGTCGGTGCGCAGCCGCTCCACGACCTGCTCCAGGTTGTCATAACGCTCGAAAAAGAGCACGCCGGGAGGAGAAGAAAGGCCGATGTCTTCTTTCAGCAGCAGGAAATTATTGTCGAGCAGCGTTTGGCGGTTGAGCAGGTACACGGCCTTGTTGTACTCGTAATTGTTCATGTACTTCGTGTGCGCCATCAGCTCTTCGCCCCAATGGAAAAACTCGCCGTAAAGCGCATTGAAGCTGTAATTGCGCGGCACAAAGATCTTGGTGACGTTGCGGCAGCCGAGCCCGAAGTAGCGGAACACGTCGGCAGCCAGTGCGCGCAGCTGTTCGGGTGATTCGTTGCCCGTCAATACCGCTACGCCATGACGGTTCTTGCGGATGATGTGCGGGTATTTGCCGAAATAATGCTCGAAGTATCGCGCCGAATTATTGCTGCCCGTAGCGATCACCGCGTCCATTTCGTTGATGCGGCCTTCGGTAAGGCGGAACCGGTCGGCGAAACGCGGCTCGATTTCCGTGAGCAGCTGGGCCAGTGCCGGCAGCAGCAGGCGATCGTCGGAAGAAAGTTTTCCCAGCAGGCGATGACCGCTCAGCAGCACCGACATAAAATCGTGGAAGCCGACCAGCGGAATATTACCGGCCATGATCACCGCAACGGTTTTCGGCGAAGGATGTTCAGGAAACGAATAGGCCGAAAGCCATTTTTCGAGATTTTCCGGCGTAAGCTGCCCGGCGATTGCACGTACCATGTGGTCGACACTGC
>CAMLEF010000059.1 GCA_946478675.1 uncultured Flavobacteriales bacterium
AACACGTGGTCCAGCGGCGCGGCACTTCCTCCGGCAGTCGGCGATTACGCGATCGGCGTTTACAACGACTCACTCATCTACGTGGTTGGCGGTTACAGCGGCAGTGCTGACGTGAACCTCGTGCAGATTTACGATACGTACAACAACACCTGGACGGCGGGCACTCCGAAAACCGGTGCTGCTGTTGCAGGTGCACGCATGGGCATCGCAGGCAACACGATCGTCTTCGTAGGCGGTTACAGCCAGACGCTCGCCGCCACGCAGCAACTCGCTTACTCCGGCGTGATCAACCCGTCGGCACCGGCAACGATCACCTGGACTTCGCTTCCGAATTTTCCTGCAGGACCTTCCGGCCGTCTCGGCGGTGGTGTGGCATTCGAAAACACCGGCCTCGTATATTTCGCTGCCGGTGATCCGAACGGACAAGGCACCACGACGATCAGCTCGGTATTCGCTTACAACACGACGCTCGGCCAATGGGAAATCGGACCGAACATCCCGGTTGGCGTCAGCAACATCAACACGCTCGCCGGCGCTGTGGTCAACGACAGCCTCTTCCTCATCTCGATGGGCGGCTACAACGGCACCGCAGTCGTGACCAGCAACCAGTGGCTCAACCTCGGACCTGCCGCACCGCTTCCGTTCGCACAGAACGACACCGCGGTATGCGACGGCAGCCCGATGCAGCTGAACGCTTATTACGGAGAAACGTACCAATGGTCGCCCGCCGCATCGCTCACTGACGCCACGGTTGCCAACCCGATTTCCAACGCAACGGTGACGACGACTTACACGGTGACGATCACCAAAACGTACGGCTGCCCGGTCATCGACTCCGTAATGCTGACGGTGAACCCGCTTCCGACTGTTACGGCGAACGCCACGTTTTCTGCAGTCTGCGCAGGTGATGCGGTAACGCTTTTCGGCAGCGGCGCAAACTCTTACAGCTGGACCAGCAGCGTAACGGATAACGTTGCGTTTGTTCCCACGATGACGGATTCCTACACGGTTACCGGCACGGACGGCAACGGTTGCTCCAACACCGACATGATCACGGTTACGGTGAACCCGCTTCCGACGGTCGTAGCGAACGCAACGGCAACTGCAGTCTGCGAAGGCAACACAGTAACGCTCACCGGCAGCGGCGCCACGTCGTATTCCTGGAGCGGTAACGTAACGGACAACGTGGCATTTGCCCCGATGATGACGGACACCTACACCGTCACTGGTACGGATGGCAACGGTTGCTCCAACACCGACATGATCATGGTAACGGTGAATGCGCTTCCGATGGTAACGGCAACTGCAACGGCTGATTCAGTTTGCACCGGGTCTTCGGTAACGCTCTCCGGCAACGGCGCAGTTTCTTATTCCTGGACGGGCAGCGTAACGGATAACGTGGCGTTTGTTCCCACGATGACGGATTCCTACACGGTGACCGGCACGGACGCAAACGGTTGCTCCGACACCGCATCGATCATGATCGCGGTGAACGCGCTTCCGACGGTCGTAGCGAACGCTTCTGCAACGGCAGTTTGTGAAGGCTCACCGGTAACGCTCACCGGCAGCGGCGCAACGTCCTACAGCTGGACGGGCAACGTAACCGATAACGCAGCGTTTACCCCGATGACGACGGACACGTACACCGTCACCGGCACGGACACGAACGGTTGCTCGAACACTGACGAGATCACGGTAACGGTCAACCCGAACCCGACGGTAACGGTATCGCTGTCGATGGATACGATTTGCGATAACGCAGGTATGTTTGCACTGAACGGCGCATCACCGGCAGGCGGCACCTGGAGCGGCACCGGCGTAACGGGCAGCAGCTTCGACCCGATGTCGGCACCCGGCGCTTCGACGACGATCACGTATTCGTACACGGACAACAACGGTTGCTCAGGCACGGCTTCAGATGCGGTTTACGTAGAAACCTGCAGCGGCATCGCGGCGTTCTCCAACGAAAACATGCTGAACATTTTCCCGAACCCGACCAGCGGCAGCTTCACGATCCAGCTCACCACGGCTCCGGCTGCGGGCGTAACGGTGGAAATCACCAATGAGCTCGGACAGGTGATCGACGCTTTCACGATGACGTCTTCTTCGAAAGAAGTAAGCCTCGCTTCGATGAACAGCGGCGTGTACTTCGTCCGCCTCATCAGCGAAGGACATGTAACGGTACAGCGCGTGGTGAAACACTAAGCTGTATTTTCTCCAATAGAAAAAAGACCGGTGAGCAATCGCCGGTCTTTTTTTATGCTGTGCAGGTGGGTTGGATGGGTTGGTTAGTTGGTTGAGTTGGTTAAGGAATTTGTAATGCAGGAGCAGCTGCTAACACAAAAACCCGAAGCCTGCGATTCACGTCATAATTAACAGCAAACACTCCAACCAACTTATCCAACTCAACCACCAACTCCACTACCCCTTGTAGCCGCCCGCATGCACGCTGAACATCACGCGGTAATTTTTCGCCGTGAAATCTTCCATGCGGCAGAAGACGGCGGCATCGGGACGACGGAAGCGATATGGAAGAACGTTTTTCTGAAACGGGATTGTGTGCTGCGGAAAAGAAACGTAGCGCTCCACCATCGTGTGCGGCGGCGGATAGATGAGTCCGAGATCCGTTATGAAAAACACCTGCGTTACCGGGAAAGACCAGGTAGAAATCCGTCCTCCGTCGATACCGAACGGCAAACGTTGCGCGCTGATCGTTGCAGCGAAGAAAACACCGAAGAAAAGCAGGATCGTTTTCATAAGAGCATCTACGAAAACGGGAGAGAAAAAATTTTACGACTGTTTGGCCGGCTCGATTTTTTTGAAACGCATCTGCAGCACGCCCCAGAACGCTTCTTTAAAAATCTTCGTGCTCATTTTCGAAACGCCTTCGAGACGATCGATGAACGTGATCGGAACTTCCTTGATTTTAAAGCCAAGCCGTTTCGCCGTGTATTTCATCTCGATCTGGAATGCGTAACCGACGAATTTGATATTATCGAGATCGATCGTTTCGAGCACGCGGCGCTTGTAGCATTTGAAACCGGCGGTCGTGTCTTTCACACCGAACCACAGCACCATGCGCACGTACACCGAAGCGAAGTACGACATCAGCAGGCGGTTCATCGGCCAGTTCTGCACTTTGCCGCCCGCGGTGTAACGCGAACCGACAGCCACATCGGCGCCTTCGTTTTTGCACGCGTGATAAAGACGGTTGAGATCATCGGGATTGTGCGAGAAGTCGCAATCCATCTCGAAGATGAATTCGTAACCGTTCTTCAGCGCCCATTTGAAACCGTGGATGTACGCGGTGCCGAGACCGAGCTTTCCTTTTCGCTCTTCCATGAAAAGACGTCCGGAAAATTCCTGCTGCAGGCGGCGAACGATATCCGCAGTGCCGTCGGGAGAACCATCGTCGACGATCAGCAAATGATAGCCACCGTCGAGCGACATCACTTTGCGAACCATCTTTTCGATGTTCTCTTTCTCGTTGTACGTCGGTATGATGACGACCCGTTCGGGCATAGCGGGAGAAACTTTTTAGGCCAACGAAGATAGGTTTACCCCGGTGATCCTGCAATTTGGATTAACAAGTTTTGGGCGCATGTAACAGTCGGTGCGTTCCGGAAAGGTTGCCCGTGCTGTTGCGTTTCTTTCGTATAATGACTAAATTTCTAAAAAGACACAGATGATGCCCCGGCTGTTGCTTCTTTTATTGCTCACGCTCCCTTTCCGCCTCCCGGCGCAGGAAGTTCATACGGCCGAAGTAAAGCCCGCCGACAGTCTCGGCACGACCGTCGTTAACGACACGCTTTGTTACGTGGAAACCGGAACGGCGAGTTGGTACGGCAAAAAAGCCGAAGGCCACCGCACCGCCAGCGGCGAGATCTTCCACGCCGACAGTCTCACGGCCGCGCACAAAACACTTCCGATGGGAACGCTCGTTCGCGTCACCAATCTCAAAAACGATTCGGTCGTCATCGTCAAGATCAATGATCGTTTGCCGAAGTCGACGAAATCGCGTTGCATCGACCTGACTTCGGGCGCGGCGCGAAAGCTGGGCTATTTGCGGGCGGGACTGGCGCCGGTGAAAATCGAAGTGATCGGGGAAGCGCCGGTTTACCGGAAACCGAAACGGTGAAAGTAATGTACGATTTACGAAGTACGATTTACAATTTCCGGTATATCAGCATTTGATTTTCCCTGCTTGTTCGAGCGGAGTCGAGAACCTTTCGCATTACAATGCACCAGGTTCTCGACTCCGCTCGAACAAGCAGGGAGAACTGAGGCGCTTCCAACTTTAATACTTCTCCATTCTTTTCTTCCCCGTTAACGCGTAAGACATCCCGCAAATCGATTCTTCGCCGGTAACAACGCTCCCTACTTTTGTTACGGAAATTTTGCGCCTCACCCAACCTCCCGGCGTTTTCCTGCGTGTATACGGATGAATAGTGACTGGTCCATAGGACAACCCAGCAATGTGCCGATCGTAGACGACGAACAGCTCCTGGATGCGTGCGCCCGCAATGACCGCCGGGCGCAGTACCGGCTTTACAGCCAGTGCTATTCATTCTTAATGGGCATTTGCATCCGTTATACCGTTTCGCGCGACGATGCCGAGGACCTGCTCAACCGCAGCTTCCTCAAGATCCTGCAGAACATCGGCGGCCGCCGTAAGGAAGTGCCGTTCGGCCTCTGGGCCCGCCGCATCACGATCAACACGATCATCGACGAGTTTCGCAAGAAAAGGAAGGAAGCGGCACAAACCGAGATCGTCGATTTCACCGAGCGCGCCGACGAATACGATTCCGTGACGGTGAACAGCTACCTGCGGAAAGTGGAAGCGGAACAATTGCAGGCGCTCATCGACAAGCTCCCCGAAACCAGCCGGCAGGTGTTCAACCTTTTTGCCGTCGACGGTTTCAGCCATAAAGAGATCAGCGCAATGCTCGGCATGTCGGAAGGCACTTCGAAATGGCACATGAACAACGCGCGCACACGACTGAAAGAAATGATCGCCCAACAGCTCCCTCAACTTAAAACAATCGCTTCATGAGCAACGAAGAGCAATCGTTCGAAGAGCTGGTCAGGGAAAAGCTGAACCAACGCACGTTTTCGCCGGGAGCAAACAGCTGGGCGAAAGCGGAGCAATTGCTGGATGCGCAACAGCCGCGCAAACGCCGCTTCGTTTTCTGGTGGAGCGCTGCGGTATTGCTGCTCGCCGGGATCACGGCAGGTAGTTATTTCTTTTTCAGCGGAAAGAATGAACAACGTCTTTCGCAGGAAACAACGACGAATTCCTCAGCAAACGCATCGCAGCAAAACCGGAATGATCAGCATTCAGATGCGATGAACGGCGCAACGAATAACGAAGCGAATCCTTCTTCTTCCGTTACGAAAGAGAAAGATCCGCTGCAGGGAAATACAAATACTTCCGATCAAACTGTTGCGCAGCAGGGTGAACATCATTCTTCAGAGCAAAAAATCTCTGCAGGAAACGCTTCTCCTGCTTCCGCGGAAAACACTTCTGAAAAAACTGCGAATGCTTCTTCCGCAAAAACTTCTTCTTCGCAACAACACAGCAAACATTCTTCTGCGTCATCTTCTTCGAAAGCTGGAGTCGTTGTCAGCAACAATGCTGCCTCCGGCAATTCTTCCGCTGCACAAAATCATCCTGCGAAATCAACATCGTCGGGCGAAGAAAAGTCACACGTAAAATCTTCTTCTTCGCAGGACGGACAGCCGTATTCTTCCACGCACACTTCCGAAACAAACAACCGCACGCTCGCGACCCATTACACTGCCGACACCGCGATGCAGCGACTTTCTCCTGTGCAACCGAATCTCGACACAACGCTCCAGCATGCGGCAGCAGCGCAAATCAATCCCGATACCGCGATGCAGCACGTTGCGCAGCAGCATCCCGACACGAGCAATCCGCACCAGGAATATCAGCCTCCCGCATCGCACAGCGCGAATGTGAATTACTGGTTCGCGGAAGCCGGGTTCACCTTCCTTCCCGGCATCACCGGCATGCTGCGCTCTGTGAATCCTGTTATCGGCGGCGGTTACTGCATTCGTCTCGGGCAAACGTTCGGATTGCAGGCTGGCCTCAATTACACTTTTGTGAATCACATTTCCGACAGCAGCGTGGTGTACGCTTCGAACACGTACAGCTTCGGGCTGGAAACGCAGCGCACGGAGATCGGCCTGCGACGCCTGCATTACCTGGCCGCGCCGGTCACCGTGTGGTGGCATCCCGACAATAAACAGGCGATCTTCGGCGGCGTGGCGTTCCATTACCTGCTTGCCACCGAAAGCCGCGAGCGCACTTACACGGAAACGTTCACGAGCATCAAGAATGAAAAAGTACGTTCCGTGTTCGGTTACGCGCAGGGCATTTCCGGCGGCGACGTTTTGCTCATGGGCGGTTACGCGCGCACGTTCGGCGCACACTGGACGATCGGCGCGGCGTTCTATTACGGTGTTGCCGACCTGAAGAACGACGATTGGTATCACGTAACCAAAGCGGAACACAATTCCGGTTTGCGCCTCACTCTTCAATACGGATTCTGAGATGAACAGGACGCTCTTCTTTTTTCTTTTGCTGATCGTTCCGCTGCTGCACAGCTGCCGGAAAGATGATCCTGCTGTGCCTGCCAATGGCACGCCGGTGTTTCATGCGACGGGCCGGCTCGACAGCACATCCTTCAACCTGGAAGCGGGCGTGAATGATTATTACATGTACAGCTCCTACTCGTCCGATGCGCAGGATGTTTATGAATTCAAAGGAGAGCTGAAAAAACAGAATTGCGCTTCGCCCTGCCCCAACAGTCTTACGCTGCGCATCCGTGATTACGCTACGCACACGTCGCAGCAAACGATGATCGCCACTTCGCTTTCGCCGGGTTATTACAATTACCAGACGACCACCGGCAATTCCTACACGATCAATTTCACGTCGCAGGCTTCCGGCGATTCAGCTTATCAATATTCCTGGGATTTCGGCGACAGCCAGTATTCCACGCAGATGAACCCGACGCACACGTACAACGCCGCCGGTTATTATTACGTCTGTCTTTCCGTCACCGGCATTTTCACATCGACAAACGATACTTTTTGCGACAGTATTTACGTCGGCGCGCCGCAGCTGATCACGCCTTCGTTTACGGCAACCCCGCTGGCACCTACTGATTCGGTATCCTTTGTTGCATCTGCCAGCGGGGGAACGCCGCCGTATTCCTACTACTGGATCTTCGGCGATGCCACGTCGGCTTCGGGCAGCTCCGCAGTGCACGGCTATTTCCTGCCGAACGTTTACACGGTGAAGCTGATGGTGACGGATGCGGCTTCGAACACGGCTTACGTTCGTAAAAACGTAGCTACGGCGAATACCAACAGCTGCGTTTCCAATTTCACCTGGCAGCCGCAGTTCGCACTGAACCTTTCGCAGGTGACGATCGAATGGACCGACGCGGCCGGCAACGTTTACACCTCTGCCGATCCGCAGCAATCGTCCAACAGCACGTTCCAGCTTCTCTCCGTCGAAGATTACGCCGCCAACGAAAACCAGCAATCCACGAAAAAGATCCATGTACTGGCCAATTGCACGCTCTATCACGGGGCGAGCACGATACAGCTGCAGAACGCCGACCTTGTTTTTGCCGTGGCCTATCCGTAATTTTTTCATCGTTAACCCAACCTTCCCCCCCAACTTCGCGTGTATATCACCGAAAAGCTCTCCTGGAATCATCCATTTATTTCAACCTTCATGAAAACCAAGTCTACCTTTCTCAAAACGTTGCTCGTGGTGATCGCTGCAGGAATTTCCGCAGCTGCTGCCGCTCAATGCCAGGCCGGCTACACTGCGTCCGTCAGCGGTCCCACTGCATCGTTCACCAACACTTCGGTGTATACCGGCTACCCGGTGTATTCCTGGAACTTCGGCGACAATACCTATTCGAACAACGCCAACCCGGCGCACCAGTACCAGGCCGCAGGTTCGTATGTCGTTTGCCTGACAATGTATGACAGCCTCAACTTCACCGGTTGCTCGAGCAGCTTCTGCGACACGCTCGTGATCACTGCGGGCTGCAACAACTTCTCGGTGTCTGCAACGTCAACGAACGCTTCCGCCTGCAACGCCTGCGACGGAACGGCGGCAGCAACGCTCACCGGCGGCACCGCTCCGTTTTCGTATGCGTGGTCGAATAACGTAACGACACAATCGCAGAGCGGCCTGTGCGCAGGTTATTACACGCTGTTCGCGACCGATGCGAATGGCTGCAACGCTTCGGCTACGGCTTACGTCAGCTGCCCGCAAACCTGCAACGCCTCCTTCCAGGCGAACCCGAGCGGCAACTTCTATTACTTCCTCAACACGTCGAACGACACGATGACCGCTTCGTTCGTTTGGGATTTCGGTGACGGCAACTATGCATACACCACCAGCGCTTCGCACACCTACGCAACCAGCGGCATGTACGCGGTAACGCTCACCATGACGGACTCCGTGAACATGTGCAGCGACACGTTTATCGACACGGTATATGTCGGCAACACGCTGGCTTGCGGCGTCGGTTTCCAGATGATGCAGGATTCCTTCAACCTGCTGCAGTGGTATGCTTTCCCGACGGTAAGCGGCACCGCGCCGTTCACCTACCTCTGGGATTTCGGCGACAACACGACCTCTACGCAGCAGTACCCGACGCACACGTACGCCGTGCCCGGCCAGTACACAGTTTGCCTCTCGATCACCGACGCGACCAACTGCACCAGCACGTTCTGCGATTCATCGTCCGTACACCGCGTACACAGCGCTTCCGTACAGTCGCAGCAGATGCAATATTTCACGGCGCTTTCCGGCCCGCTCGGCATCAGCGAACATTCGAATGAAGTAACGCTGCACGCCGCACCGAACCCGGCATCCGATGAGCTTCTCATCACGATGACTGCACCGGTCGACGGCAACATCCGCATCACGGACCTCACCGGCAAAGTCGTTGCAGAGCAGAAGATCAATGGTCAGCAGTCGCGCATCGACGTGAGCACGCTGCCGGTTGGTTGCTACAGCCTCAGCGTGGTTTCCGGCGCTTCAACATGGAACCAGCGCGTTGTGATCGTACGTTGATCCGTTCGTTTGGGCAAACACAGATCAATAAGAAAACCCGGGCCGTGTGGAGCCCGGGTTTTATTTTTTATAAACGGAAGAAAAAAATCCTGCGCGGCTTATTTCGCCAGGATGCGTCGCAGGTAATTCATTTGCCCGACGTGGTAATTCAGATGTTCGAGCAGCAGGATGAGCACGTCGGCATTCGTGCGGCCTTCCCCGAACATATTCAGCGGGAAAACGGCGTTGAATTTTTCTTCCGGCATTTGCTCGAGCGTTTGCAGCACGACTTTACGCACGTCGCCGAGCTTCGCCTGCAGCTGCGCGGTGGACAATCCGGTTTCGGAAAATTCTTTCTCGCGCTGGCGAACGTAACCGGTATTGCCGAGCTGCGCGCCGATGAAATGGTTCATGTTGCCGAACAGGTGCAGGAAAAACGTCCCGCAGGAATTCGTAATGCCCGGCGTCGTTTGCCACAAAAGCGCTTCGGGCGTGTTGTTCAATTCTGCCTGCAGCTTGTCGAGTGCGGCGATCCAGTGGGTGAGGAAGATGTTTTTCATGAAGTGATTTATTTTCCGGTAACCTTAAATTCCATCAATGGTGCAATCGAACGGGCGCGCTGCTTGATCATTTCGGCATTCCCGCCTTCGAACAATTCGTCGGTCGTCGACGTGAACAATTCCAGCCAGCGTTCGAAATGCGCATGCGCCATCGGATGTTTTTCGTGCAGGTGCTTGTGCACCGTCATCGGCTCGCCGCGATAACCGCCGGTGCCGAAAACAATTTGCTCCCAGAACGAATAAATTTTCGGCAGGTGTTTCGGCCAGTCGACTTCAGCGAAAAAAAATCCGATCGTGCCGTCGCGTTTTACTTTTTCATAAAAGGCGTCGATCAACTGTTCGATATCGGCGCGGCTGCGGATGTCGTGACGTTCCATTATACTCTTCCTTTCACAATTTCTTCCACGACGGCAGGATCGAGCAGCGTCGACGTATCGCCGAGATTGCTCACTTCGCCTTCTGCAACTTTTCGCAGGATGCGGCGCATGATCTTTCCCGAACGCGTTTTCGGCAAACCACGTACGACCTGGATCTTGTCCGGCTTCGCAATTGGACCGATGACCTTGGTGACTTCCGCGAGAATTTCACGGCGAAGAATATCCGCGTCTTTGCGATCGTTCGTGCAGATGACGTAAGCGTAAATGCCCTGGCCTTTGATGTCGTGCGGATAACCGACGACGGCGCTCTCGACGATATCGACGTGCATATTGATCGCGCTTTCCACTTCGGCAGTTCCGATGCGGTGACCGGAAACGTTGATCACGTCGTCGACGCGGCCGGTGATGCGGTAGTAACCGTCTTCATCGCGGCGGCAACCGTCTCCGGTGAAATAGAGATCGTGATACGTCGCGAAATAATTCGTGCGGCAGCGGTCGTGATCGCCGTACGTAGTGCGCAAGATTGCCGGCCACGGAAAACGAATGCAGAGATTGCCTTCCACACCGTTGCCTTCGATGATTGTTCCTTTGTCGTCGACAAGCACCGGCTGCACGCCCGGCAGCGGAAGCGTTGCAAATCCCGGTTTGGTTTTCGTGATGCCCGCCAGCGGAGAAATGAGCATGCCGCCGGTTTCCGTTTGCCACCACGTATCCACGATGGGACATTTTCCTTTGCCGATGTGCTCGTTGTACCATTCCCAGGCTTCCACGTTGATCGGCTCACCCACGGAACCGAGCACACGCAGCGAATTCAATTTATACGGCTCCACGTAACCGAGACCTGCCGCTTCGAGCGCGCGGATCGCAGTGGGCGCCGTATAGAAAATGCTGACTTTGTATTTATCGACCACCTGCCAGAAACGTCCCGCATCGGGGAACGTCGGAACGCCTTCGAACATCACTGAAGTAGCGCCGGCCAGCAGCGGGCCATACACGATGTACGAATGCCCGGTGATCCAACCGATATCGGCGGTACACCAGTAAATGTCGTTTTCATTGTATTGAAAAACGTTGCGGAAGGTATAATCGGTGTACACCATGTAACCGCCGCAGGTATGCACCACGCCTTTCGGTTTGCCCGTCGAGCCGGAAGTGTACAGGATGAACAGCATGTCTTCGCTGTCCATGGCTTCGGGCTCGCATTCGGCGGAAGCGTCGGCCATTTCTTCGTGCCACCAGCTGTCGCGGTCTTCCACCATGTTCACTTCCGTGCCGGTGCGTTTGCAGACGATCACGTTGCGCACGGAGAGACAGGTTTCGAGCGCCTCATCGACGACGGCTTTGATGGGCATATCTTTCGCGCCGCGATACGCGCCATCGCTCGTCACCACCACGCAGCAGTCGCTGTCCTGGATGCGACCGGCGAGTGAGTTAGAAGAGAATCCCGCGAACACGACCGAATGTACGGCACCGATGCGCGCGCAGGCCAGCACCGCGATCGCCAGCTCGGGGATCATCGGCATGTAGAGGCAAACGCGATCACCTTTCTTCACGCCTTTGCGACGCAGCACATTGGCGAAACGGCACACCTGCGCATGCAGCTGCCCGTAGGTGATCGTCTTCGACGCTTCTTTCGGATCGTTCGGCTCCCAATAGAACGCGACGCGATCGGCATTGGAAGTGAGATGCCGGTCGAGGCAATTCTCCGTGATATTGAGCTTGCCGTTGACGAACCATTTCACATCGGGCTGCTGGAAATTCCATTCGAGCACGCGGTCCCACTTTTTCATCCAGGAAAACGTTTCTGCTTTTTCTTCCCAGAAAGCTTCCGGCTGTTCGACACTCTTCTTGTATTCGGACTGGTACTGCTCGAAGGTGGAAATGCGCATCATAACGAATCGTTTGGTGGTTAAAACAAAGATACCTCTTCGCGATAATTTTTCCTTCCGGCAGAAATGATCCTTCTCAGGCGATTTTCTTATCTTTCGTTATGTCGCATCCGCAACTGGAATTCCGCTGTCCTGAAAAATTCAGCAGCATGTCGCCCAAAGGCGAAGACCGTCATTGTGCCGTCTGCAACCGCATCGTGACCGATTTTTCCGGGAAAACGAACGACGAAATTTTATCGGTTCTGCAGGAACGTTCCGGAAAATCCTGCGGGCATTTCCGCGCGGTGCAGCTGAGCAATCCGTTCAACGATCGTCGTGATCGCATCGTCTCGCTTTATCAAACGATCGCACAATCGTCGCGACGCCGTTTGCCGAAATCGATTTTGCTGGGGCTCGCCACCGCGCTGCTGTTTCTCAGCGGCTGTCACGAACGACTCACGGGCGCCTACGAAACACGCGCACCGAAGAAGCATAAGCCGTTCGAAAAGCACCAGGCGAAACCCGTTTCCGGATCGCAGAGCGGCAAATAAGTTCCGGAAAACAGCAGCAACGCACCATACGCGGTACTTTTCACCCGACAAAAAATTCATCATTCTTACATCTGTACGATTCCGGTTTCCGCTGTAGAAACCGTAGCGGCGTGCGCGAGTTAAACTAGGAAAACCAACCAACCCATGTACGCTTTTTCCATGTTTCTCCCGCTGCCGGAACGACCTGTCAAACCGGCCCGTCGTATTCATCATTCGCTCGGTATCGACCAGTCTTCCATTGAGATCCGCTCCACGCAAAGCGGCATTACGGAATTTCATTCGTTCATGGACAAGCTGCAGCAGGAATGGTCGATCCCCGATCCGTTGTTTGCACGATTGCTCATCGCCGTTTCCGAAGCCGTATTGAACGCCGTTTACCACGGCAATAAATTGTCGGCCGACAAATATGTAACGGTCACGTTCGAGCGCACGGAAGAACTTTTTTCCGCTACGGTAGAAGATGAAGGAGATGGATTCGCTCACCGCCGCTATGGAACACCGCTCGAGGATTTCGAATTGCTGAAACCGTCCGGCCGCGGCATTTTCATTATGCGCCACCAGTCGGATTTCGTCTACTATTCGAATCGCGGCAGTAAAGTGAAGCTGCTGTTTTACAAGTAGAGCGTGTATTGAGTATTGAGTATTGAGTATTGAGTATTGAGTACAGAGTATTGAGATTTGTGAATGAAGATTTCTCAATACTCAATACTATCTACTCAATACTACTCCTTCGGTTTTGCGTAGGCTACGACGTCTTTGTCGGTGATCGTTTTGTCGGAGAGGATGATGAGACGTTCGATCACGTTGCGGAATTCGCGGATGTTGCCGGTCCAGTTGATTTTCTGAAGCTCTTTGATCGCATCTTTCGAGATGGATTTCTGCGGCGTACCGTGATCTTCGCTGATTGATTTCAGGAAGTGTTCGGCCAGCAGCGGGATATCTTCTTTGCGATCGTTCAGCGAAGGAACGTGAATAAGAATGACGCTGAGGCGATGGTATAAGTCTTCGCGGAAATTTCCTTTCAGTATCTCCTTTTTCAGATCTTTATTCGTTGCTGCGAGCACGCGCACATTCACTTTGATTTCCTTGTCGCCGCCTACGCGCGTGATCTTGTTTTCCTGGAGCGCACGCAGCACTTTCGCCTGCGCGCTGAGGCTCATGTCGCCGATCTCATCGAGGAAGATCGTACCGCCTTCGGCCAGCTCGAACTTCCCTTTGCGCTGCGCAACGGCAGAAGTAAACGCACCTTTCTCGTGACCGAACAGTTCCGATTCGATGAGCTCGGAAGGAATAGCCGCGCAGTTCACTTCGATGAGCGGTCCGTTGGCGCGGGAACTTTTTTCATGCAGCCATCGCGCAACAAGCTCCTTGCCCGTTCCGTTCTCGCCGGTGATCAGCACGCGCGCATCCGTCGGCGCCACTTTGTCGATCATGTCTTTGATCTTCGCGATCGCTTCCGATTCGCCGATCATGTCGTAGGTCTTGCTGATCTTTTTCTTCAGCGAGCGCGTCTCCGTCACGAGCTTCGATTTGTCGAGCGCGTTGCGGACTGTCACGAGAAGACGGTTCAGGTCGAGCGGCTTCTGGATGAAATCGTACGCTCCTTTTTTTACCGCTTCAACAGCCGTTTCGATATTGCCGTGACCGGAGATCATGATGACCGGTGCGTCGACGGCAGCTTCCATGAGCTTGTCGAGCGCTTCCATGCCGTCCATCTTCGGCATCTTAATGTCGCAAAGAATGATGTCGAATTTTTCCTTCTGCGCAAGGTTCAGCCCTTCGAGACCGTCACCGGCTTCTTCTACTTTAAAATTTTCATATTCGAGAATTTCACGAAGCGTGCGACGAATGCTTTTTTCGTCGTCGATGATCAGGATACGGGCCATAATGGAATTGTGATGAAGGGTAAAAATACAAATACAGATCAAATCAGCAGGAGGAAAAAGTTGGTGGGGTTGGTTGGGTTGGAAGGTTGGAGTCCCCCGGCTTATTCGAGCGAAGTCGGGAACCTGTTGCATTGGAATGAAACAAGTTCTCGACTTCGCTCGAACAAACGGGGAAAAAGCTGCTGTTAAATCGTACGCAGCGTAACCAGCCAACCAACTCAACCAACTTAACCAACCTTATCAACCTTACCAACCCTCCACCTCCCCAACTTTTCCTCCCCATCCCACGTATAATTATCCACAGCTGATTGACGCTGCTGCTTTTTTTCTATCTTTTCAGTGGCAACTCTTTAACACATTATTTAAACGGAACCTCATGAAAAAACTACTCACGATGGCGGTCGTGCTGTGCGCTGCTCTTTCCGCCGACGCGCAGGTTTTCTGCGTTCAGTGCTTTGATCAGCGAGCGCCGATGAGCACAGGCGTTACCAACCTGATCCAGAACGGAAGCTTTGAAACCCACACCTGCGGAACAATCGGCATGTTTTGCCCGAATGCTTCCGGTTACCAGTGCGACATTTCCAACTGGACCTGCACCGGCGGCGGACCGTCTACGTACGCGTCGGTTGAGTCGAGCATGTATTCAGCCACTGCCGACGGGTCGTACTCCGTGTACATGGGCAACTTCTTCTGCAACGCCTGCACGTCCACTACTGACGACATTTCCTGTCTCGTCGATTCCGGCTGCGTGGTGCACGGCGTTCCGGCAGGTTACCCGACGAACACGCCTTCTTACGGCGGCAACACCGGTCTCAGCCTCGAGCAAACGGTTACGGGACTTACGCCCGGCAATTGTTACGTGCTCGAATTCTGGGTGGGCGGCGAAGGCGGCTTCACGGCCCCCGGCATTTTTGCGCTCGACCTCGGCTTCGGCAAAATGTGGCTGCGCTGTCATATGACGTATCCCAACTCCACCGATCCCGGCCTGCGTTACGTCGTGGCATTCAAAGCCAATGCAGCTTCGCACACGATCCGTTTCACCAATGTCGGACACATTTGCTCCACCTGCACGGAAGCGGTGCTCGACGACGTGATGCTGTATACGTATAATGAGCTTTCACCGTCCATCACAGCCTGCAGCGGCGGTTGCGACCGCGTGTTCTCCTGTGAGAATGATTCGGTGACCGTTCCGAACGTGTTCACACCGAATGGCGACGGCAAGAACGACAACCTCGAAGTGCATGCGCTGTGCGACGTGAAGATCACGATCTACAATCGCTGGGGACAGGAACTGTTCGACGGCAACGGCACCACCGTGAGCTGGAACGGCAAATACAATAATAAGGACGTTCCCGACGGCGTATATTATTACGTCCTCGAGCAGGAAACCAAATCGCGTACCGGCTTTGTCGAAGTGATACGGTGACGTTAGAAAACAACTTCTGAATTACGAAACACAAATTCCAAAAGCGCCCTTGTTTTTGGAATTTGTTCCTTTTGTTACCCTGCGGTGTTATAGGAATAAAGCAATATCACATCCGCAGGCCGCGTTTTGTTGTGGTCGGTAACGGATGTTATACCTTGCAGCTTTTACCGCTCACACACAAACGCTACCATGTTCCGTTCTCTCCTCCTTTTGCCGGCATTGCTCGGCCTTTGTGGTTCTGTCGCCGCTTCGACAATTCGCGGAACGGTAAGCGGACCGGAAAACAAGCCTTTTGAATTTGCGGTCGTCACGCTGTTATCGGCGAATGATTCTTCGCTCGTCAAAGGCGGCGTGACGGATGCGGCGGGCGCTTTTTCACTGGAGAATATTTCCGGCGGATCGTATTTGCTCACTGTCTCTTTCACCGGGTACACGAAAGCAACGCACGGCCCGTTCACACTCAGCGGCGATACGGATTATGTGGTACCGGCCATCGCGCTGCTCTCCACTAAAGAAATGAATGCGGTGACAATTTTTTCGACGGCGCCGCTCTTCCAGCAAAAACCCGGCATGCTCGTGATGAACGTCGAAGGAAGCCCGGTGCGTATTGCGGGAACGGCGTGGGACCTGTTGTATAAAGTGCCCGGCGTTTTCATCGACCAGAACAACAACATTTCGCTGAAAGGGAAATCCGGTGTAAAAGTGTACATCGATGATCGTCCGTCGTATCTCAGCGGCGACCAGCTGAAAACGTATTTGCAGTCGATGTCGGCGGAAGACATTTCGAACATCGAGATCATTTACAGCCCGGGCGCGAAATACGATGCGGAAGGAACGGCCGGTATTCTCAACCTCATCACGAAAAAAGGCGCGCGGCAGGGATTGCACGGGAATGTGCGGCTGGGTTACGGCATCGGCCTGCGACCGAAATATTTCTCGAGCGGCAACTTCAATTATGCGAAAGAGAAATTCAACATCTACGGAAGTGCGGCGCTGAACCAGCGTTACGACGTAGAGCGCGTGGAGCTTTCCCGCAGGATCACTTACGCCGGGAATACGTCGTCGTTCGGACAGCACAACACGACTTACGGAACGTCGCCGGTATATCTTGCGCGGCTCGGCATCGACTTTTTTCCGAATGAAAAAGTGAAATACGGTTTCCGCGGAGAATT
>CAMLEF010000060.1 GCA_946478675.1 uncultured Flavobacteriales bacterium
CGCGGAACAGAACCGGGAAGGCAACGCGATCGGCGGACTTTCCGTCGGAGAGCCGGCAGAGATCATGTACGAGCTGACGGACCTGGTCACCGACATTTTGCCGAAAGACAAGCCGCGTTACCTGATGGGCGTCGGCACACCGGCGAACATCCTGGAAGGCATCGCACGCGGCGTGGATATGTTCGACTGCGTGATGCCCACGCGCAACGCCCGCCACGGACTGCTGTTCACGCGCAGCGGCATCGTCAACATCCGCAACGAAAAATGGAAGAACGATCACAGCGCGCTCGACCCGGAAGGAACGGCGTACGTCGATTCGCAGTACAGCCGCGCGTATCTCCGCCATCTTTTCGTCAGCGATGAAATGCTCGGCGGCATGATCGCCTCGGTACACAACCTCGCTTTCTATCTCGATCTCGTGCGCGAAGCCCGGGAAAAGATCACGGAAGGAAATTTTAACAGCTGGAAAACCGAATTAATTCCGAATTTGGAGCGACGGCTCTGATCGGGCATTCGGTCATTAGGGTTAACCGAATTTCCGAATGACCGAATGACCGAATGACCGAATAAACGAGATATGATGTTCCTGACGAAGCTCGATCGCTACATTCTGCGGAAGTTCCTGGGAACATTCTTCTTCTCGATCATCCTGATCATCCTCATCGTGATCGTTTTCGACATCTCGGAAAAGATCGAGGATTTCATCAACCACCAGGTGCCGCTGCACGAGATCATTTTCGACTACTACGTCAATTTCATCCCGTATTTCGTCAACCTGTTCAGCCACCTGTTCACGTTCATCGCGGTGATCTTTTTCACTTCGCGGATGGCGGCGCGCACGGAGTTCGTGGCGATGCTGAGCGCGGGGATCAGCTTCAACCGGCTGTTGCGTCCTTACATGATCGGCGCGGGCATTATCGCGGCGACCTCACTTTTCCTGAACAACTATCTCATTCCCGTCGCGAACAAAACGCGTCTCGAGTTCGAAGCGAAATACATCGGCAGCCAGTACGTATTCGACCGCCGCGATTTTCACCGGCAGGTGGCGCCCGGCACGTTCGTGTATATGCAGCATTACGACAACCAGGAAAATATCGGCACGCTCTTCACGCTGGAAAAGCTGAAAGGACAAACGCTCGTCTTCAAGCTCAGCGCACGCGAGATCCGCTGGGACAGTGTCCGCTCGCGCTGGTCGATCCTCGATTATACGGCGCGTGTGCTGAAAGGAAAAAAAGAAACACTGGTGAAAGGCGCGCGCATCGACACGGTGCTCAACCTGACGCCGAAGGATTTCGGGCGGGCGCAGAACGTGATGGGCAGCATGACCGCCTCGGAGCTGAACAAGTTTATCGAAGACGAACGCATGAAAGGTTCCGATAACGTGCAGCTGTACGAAATTGAAAAGCACAGCCGCATCGCATTTCCCTTCGCGACATTCGTACTTACGCTGATCGGCGTGGCGGTGTCGAGCCGGAAAGTGCGCGGCGGCATCGGTCGACAGCTGGGTATCGGCATCGGGCTCAGCTTCATGTTCATCTTCTTCATGCAGTGGTTCGTTTCGTATGCGCAATCGGGCGTGCTGCCTGCGTATATCGCCGTGTGGGTGCCCAATGCGATCTTCCTCGTGATCTGCATTTACCAATTGCGACGGGCGCCGAAATAGCATTCACATCATATAGCTTCCGGACAAATGCCGGACAAAAGCGGGGTTCGCCGCGAGAATTTACTCCTCTGCCTACACATGTAAGGTTTGCGCGGTTTTTGGCTGGAATTTCCACACCCGGCCAGGATACTTTTACCTCATCAACAGCGGGAATTCCTGCTGCATACCAACTCAGAGGACCCAACCTATGCCCAAATCCCTTCACAACCTCCCCCGCGAAGAGCGACAACGGCTGGAAGCATTGTACAGTTATTCCATTCTCGATACCCCGCGGGAATCGGAGTTCGATGCGCTCACCGCCCTTGCCGCCGCGATGTGCGGTACCCCCATGGCATTCGTCAGCCTTGTCGATCACAACCGGCTTTGGTTTAAATCTTCGGCCGGTATTCCCGCAGAGATCAATAACGTTCCCCGCGAAAATTCATTTTGCCAGAATGCAATTGAAAGCGACGAGCTCTACGAGATTGCCGATCTTACGATGAATCCCATCTCGAAAGACCAGGCCATTGTAACAGGCGCGCCGCATCTCCGTTATTATGCCGGCGCACCGCTGGTCGATAAAAACGGCATTCGTCTCGGTACGCTTTGCGTGATGCACCTGCAACCGCACCAGCTCAACCTGCAGCAGAAAACATTGTTGAAAATGCTGGCTTCTTTCGCGATGACACTGATCGAGCTGAACCGCACGAAAACGCAGCTGCAGAAAAGCGAGTCGTTGTATCACAACATGATCGAGAACGCGGGCGACATCATTTACCTCAGCAACAGCGCAGGACTTTTCACCTACGTCAATAAACGCGCCGAGCGGATGACCGGTTTCTCCACCGAAGAGCTGATCGGCAAACCTTACCTCTATCTCATCCCGGAGGAATGGCAGGAGAAAGTGTTTAAATTTTACGAAGCGCAGCGGGATCAGCGTCTGCCGGAAACCACTTTCGAATTCCCGGTCCGCACCAAAAGCGGCGCGTGGAAATGGGTGGAGCAAACTGTCGTCGCAGTGATCGACAATGACGAGGTGACCGGTTACCATTGCGTGGTGCGCGACATGGACCAGCGCAAGGAAATCGAAAAACAAATCATCGCAGCGAAAGAACAGGCGGAGCAAACGGCACGCGCAAAGGAATTGTTCCTCGCCAACATGAGCCACGAAATCCGCACGCCGATGAACGCGGTGCTCGGGTTTACGGACCTGCTGAAGAAAACCCATCTCAACGAAGAGCAATCGGAATTTGTAGATGCGATCAGCACTTCGGGCCGCAACCTGATGACCATCATCAACGACATTCTCGATTATTCTAAGATCGAAGCGGGCATGATGACGCTCGAGCGCACGAGCCTCGGCATCCGCAGCACGATGAGCTCGTTGTCCGTGCTTTTTGAAAAACGCGCGCAGGAGAAAAACATCCGCCTCGGCTTCACCGTCGATCCGCAAATCCCGGAGATCGTTATCGGCGATCCGACGCGTCTTACGCAGATCATCACCAACCTCGTCGGCAACGCGCTGAAATTTACCTCGCGCGGCTACATCGACGTGATCGTGCGGAAGCTCGAAGAGAAAGACGGCAACGTGCGCGTGCAGTTCAACGTGTGCGACACCGGCATCGGCATCCCGCAGGACAAGCTAGAGCATATCTTCGAACGCTTCAGCCAGGCTACCGAATCGACCACGCGCAAATACGGCGGTACCGGCCTCGGGCTGAGCATCGTGAAAAGCCTCGTGGAATTGCAGGGCGGCACGATCTCCGTATGCAGCGAACCGGGCGAAGGTTCCGTGTTCAGCTTCGTGCTTCCTTACGAGATCGCCACCGAAGAACAGCTCGCAGAAAATGATCCTGCTGTCGAAGCGGAGCAGTTGCTGAACCCAATGCATGTGCTGCTCGTCGAAGACAACACGATCAACCAAAAGCTCGCCGAGCGCGTGTTGCGTGATTTCGGCTTCACGGTCGACATCGCCGGCAACGGTCTCATCGCGCTTCGGAAACTGAAAGCGCAACCGGGCGCCTACGATCTCATCCTGATGGATATGCAAATGCCGGAAATGGACGGCTACACCGCCGCTACCGAGATCCGCAAGACGCTCGGGTTGTTCACGCCGATCTTCGCGATGACGGCACATGCGATGAGCGGTGAAAAAGAAAAATGCCTGCAGCTCGGCATGAACGATTACATCTCGAAACCGTTCTCCGCAAAAGATCTGCGTGCGCGCATCCGCCATCATTTTTATTCCGGCACGACGGAACATCGCCAGCCACAGATCCGCACGATCAATAACACGCCGGTCATCGACCTGAGCTACCTCACGCAGCTCGCCGGCGGCAGCAACAGTTTTATCTCGGAATTGCTCGGCATCTTCCTCCAGGAAATCCCGAAAGAGCTGGAGCTGGTGCGCGTGGGCATCCTGCAGGAAGATTACAGCATCATCCGCGCCATCTCGCATAAAATGAAATCGAGCATGCAGCTCGTCGGTCTCGAGCAACAGCTCAACCCGATGCTGGGGCTCATCGAGCAGCTTGCCGGCGCGCAAAACGGCCTCGCCAATATCCGCGAGACGTTCGCCATTGTCGACAACACCTGCCGCCTCGCGCTCGACGAGATCCGGGGCATTCTCCCCCGTTACGCCGAACCTTTAGCCTCTTAAAACACTGCGCCATGAGCCACACGAAAAACCCTTCGCTGATCTTCATCGTTGAAGACAATTCCATTTACGCCAAAACGCTCCAGCTTTTCCTGGCGCAGCGTTTTCCTTCTGCCGACATCCGCATTTTTCCCGTCGGGGAATTGTGCGTTGACCAGCTGCACCGCAACCCGGATTACATTATCATGGATTATTCGCTCGACAGCCGCTACTACGATGCGGCGAACGGCCTTGACATGGTGAAAGAGATCCGGCAGAAGAATAAAGAAGTGCGCATCGTCGTGCTGAGCGCGCAGCAGGATATTTCCGTGGCGGTAGAGGCGATGAAAGCCGGCAACAGCTATTACATCATGAAGGACGATGCGGCGTTCGGAAACGTGGAAGCGTTCATCCTCGGGAAAGTCGCTTAGAAATTCAGCGCGCCCGACCAGCACGCGTAATTGGGAAACGACGGCAGTGTAATTCCATCGCGAAAAATTCCGAATACGGCAGAACCGCTTCCGCTCATCGCTGCGTATTCCGCGCCGTGATCGTACAGCTCCTGTTTCAATGCGGCAATCGCGGGATGTTTTGCAAAAACGCTTTTTTCGAAATCGTTTTTCAGCGAAGATTTCCAGGTCGCGACCGGTTGCGCAATAATTTCTTCGAGCGAAACGTCCGGTCGTTGCGGCTGAACGCCGGCATACGCTTCCGCCGTTCCCACGTGAATGCCGGGATGCACGATGCAGATGTTGTAGCCTTTCAGTGAAAGCGCAACCGATTCCAGCTGATCGCCTTTCCCTTCCGCGAAAACAGGTTTGTTCGTGATGAAGAAGGAACAATCGGCGCCGAGCTGTTTCGCATAATGATGCAGCTCGCCCCAGGCCAGGTTCAATTCGAAAATTTCATTGAGCGCGCGAATGAAAAACGCCGCGTCGGAAGAGCCGCCGCCAAGACCTGCGCCTGTCGGGATCTGCTTATGCAAATGCGCTTTCACGGCCGGCATCGGGTAATCGCGCGAGATTAATTCGTACGCTTTGACGCAGAGATTGTCTTCCATTTTCCCGGGAATAGCAATGCCGCTCATCGTCAGCGTCACGCCGCTTTCACGCGAATCGTCCGACAGCACTTCGAGCACATCGCTCCAGCCCACGGGATAAAAAACCGTCTCGATATTGTGATAGCCGTCCGCCCGCTTCTCCACGATGTGAAGCCCGAGGTTGATCTTGGCGTTGGGATAAAAGATCATTTGAATGTGCTAATGAGTTAATGTGCTAATCTGCTAATGAAAATGTTTTTGCGGGAAGGCTGCGCGCATTAGCACATTAACCCATTAGCAAATTAGCACATTGATTAACCGACGAAGCTTTTCGCTTTTTCCAGCGCTTTCGGAATGCCGTTCACATTGGAGCCGCCGGACGTAGCGAAGAACGGTTGTCCGCCGCCGCCGCCCTGGATCTCTTTCGCGAGCTCGCGGATGATCTTTCCGGCGTCGAGATTTTTATCCTTCACCAGATTATCCGAAAGCATCAGCGTGAGCGACGCTTTGCCGTTCACTTCTGCACCGAGCACGAGGAAGAGGCTGTCGACCTGCTGGCGGATGTCGTACGCGAGATCTTTGATCGCATCGGCGGAATTCAGTTCGACCTGCGCCGCAATGAAGTTGACGCCGTTCACGTTCTCTTTTTTGCCGAGGAGCTCCGACTTGATCAGCTTCGCTTTTTCGCGCAGCAACGCTTCCAGCTGTTTCTCCAGCGCCGACTTTTCATCGAGCAGCTGCTGAACGCTCTTCAGTACGTCTTTCGGGTTTTTCAGCACTTCCTTCAGCTTTGAAAGCGTTTCGCCCTGCTCGTGGAAGAACGCTTCGGCTTTACCCGCCGTGATCGCTTCGATACGACGAACGCCGGCCGCCACCGCGCTCTCGCTGATGATCTTGAAAAGGCCGATTTGTCCCGTCGCCGGAACGTGCGTGCCGCCGCAGAGCTCGATGGAATAAGCATCGTCGAACGTCACCACGCGGACCACATCGCCGTATTTTTCACCGAACAGCGCCATCGCCCCGCGCTTCTTCGCATCGTCGATCGCCATCTCGCGGATGTCCGACTTGATGTTCTCGCGGATCTTTTCATTGACGATTTTCTCGATCTGCGCGATTTCTTCTTCACTCACTTTCTGGAAATGCGAGAAGTCGAAACGGAGGTACTCGCCGTTCACCAGCGAACCTTTCTGCTCGACGTGCGTGCCCAATACTTTGCGGAGCGCCGCATGCAAAAGGTGCGTTGCGCTGTGGTTGTTCTCGGTGTCTTTGCGTTTCGAAACGTCGACGCGCGCGCGGAAAATTTTCGTGAGGTCTTCCGGCAGCTTATCGGTGAAATGCACGATGACGCCGTTTTCTTTTTTCGTGTCGTTGATGCGTACTTTTTCGTTCGCCGATTCGAGCACGCCGGTATCGCCCACCTGTCCGCCGCTTTCCGCATAGAACGGCGTCACGTCGAGCACGAGCTGGTACGATTCTTTTCCTTTCGCTTTGATGCGGCGGTAGCGCACGATCTTCGCGTCGCTTTCGAGTTGCGAATAACCGACGAATGTCGACGGGCAATCTTTCAGCAGCTCTACCCAATCATCGGTGTCGATGGCAGTCGCTGCGCGGGAACGGTTCTTCTGTTGTTGTAGATAAAAATCGAATTTGGCTTCATCCACGGCCCAACCATGTTCTTTTGCCAATAATCTCGTAAGATCGACGGGAAAGCCATAGGTATCGAAAAGCTCAAAAGCAAAATGCCCCGGAATTTCTTTCTTTTTTGTTGACGCTTCGTACTCTTCCATTTTTGCAGATGGGGAGGCAATCCAAACATGTAGATTGATACCATCTAGAAAATCTTCGAAACGAGCGATACCAGAAGCGAGAGTACGCAAGAATGAACGTTCTTCCTCCTCAATGACAGTTGCAATTAGTTGCTTCTGCTTGTTCAGCTCCGGGAAGAAACCGCCCATTTCAGCAGCGAGCGTATCGACGAGGCGGCAGAGCAGCGGCTCTTTCGTATCGAGGAACGAATAATAATAACGCGCCGCGCGGCGAAGGATGCGGCGAATGACGTAACCCGCGCCCGTATTCGAAGGCAGCTGTCCGTCGGCAATCGCGAAAGAGATCGTGCGGATGTGGTCCGACAATACGCGGGTGGCGATATCCGATTTGCTGTCGCTGCCGCCGTAGGTTTTTCCCGTGAGCTTTTCGATCGTGCGGATGATCGGCTGGAAAACATCAGTGTCGTAGTTCGATTGCTTGCCCTGCATCACGCGCACGAGACGTTCGAAGCCCATGCCGGTATCGACGTGCTGCGCCGGAAGTTTCTCGAGGGAACCATCAGCCTTGCGCTGGAACTCCATGAACACGTTGTTCCAGATCTCGATGACCTGCGGATGATCGTTGTTCACGAGCGTGGCGCCTTCCACTTTCTGGCGCTCTTCATCAGAACGCGAATCGAAATGAATCTCGGAGCAGGGACCGCAAGGACCGGTGTCGCCCATTTCCCAGAAATTATCTTTCTTCTTGCCTTTAAGAATGCGTTCTTCCGGCAAATATTTTTTCCAGCAATCGTGCGCGACCTGGTCGAAGCCGAGCTTATCCTCAGCGCTTCCTTCAAAAACGGTAACATACAAACGATCTTTCGGCAGCTTGTACACATCCGTCAACAGCTCCCAGCTCCAGGCGATCGCTTCTTCCTTGAAATAATCGCCGAAGCTCCAGTTGCCGAGCATCTCGAACATCGTATGGTGGTACGTATCCACGCCCACTTCTTCGAGGTCGTTATGCTTGCCGGAAACGCGCAGGCATTTCTGCGTATCGGCGACGCGCGGCCATTTCGCGGGCGCATTGCCCAGGAACCAGTCTTTGAACGGCGCCATGCCCGAGTTGATGAACATCAGGGTGGGGTCGTTCTTCACAACCATCGGTGCGGAAGGAACGATTTCATGTCCTTTCGAACGGAAAAATTCAAGAAACGTGCGGCGGATTTCGTTGGCGGTCATAGTCGTTGGGTAAAGTTTTCCCTATGGGAAAGACCGCAAATTTAAGAAGATTATGCGAGTGGGAAGAGTTGGAAAAGATAGGCTTCTCTGTCAGCTAACAATTTATCTTCTCAAAAACCTCAAACAAGAAATCTTTTATTTTCCAAGTGTGTCGGGCGGACAGATTAATTTTCAATCAGGGGAATTCATCCTATGAGATTTTTGATTTACCGTTCTTTCTATTCTCTAGTCGGCGAAGAAGATAATTAGCAAAAACGATTGAAATATGATATCGAAATGAACAGTCGTCATCATCCGAAAGTCCGGGATGAGAGCCATTCGGATGTAATCTTACCCAAAGCCCGTACACAAATGAATTAGAGTCTTTACCAGAAGGATATTCATTAAGGCTTTTGCTCAAAAACGGTGGATTAGCTGTTTCTGCAAGAGTCTTAATTGCTTGGGCTGCTGTCAAGGCTGGATGGTCAGGCAAAAGGTAGTTGTTTATTTCCGTTAATAACGATTCTATAAAAGAGCGAAATTGTGAATTTGCACTTGCCCAGTTCCCTTGAGAATGATTTAGAATAGCCTGGGTTAAATGTCCTTTACAGACCGAAAAACCGTATTTATCAAGAGCAATCTCGAGTTCAGATTCGGTTTGGGCTTCAACTATTTCAGAAGGCAAAAGTTTTTTAATGATTCTTCCTTCAACTAAATAACCATCACGTTTTAAGCTATTGCCTAGCTCTCTATTATTAACAACAAACGCATTATCAAAATTTGTTCCAGTACCGAATGAATTGTATTCAACTGTTCCTCTCTCATAATGAGTATTCTTTTCAAAAAAATCATCGATCATATATTGGAGAAAGTCCAATTGAATGTCTGAAGTATATGGACCCGCCTTTTTCCCGTTAAAGCGAAGATCTTTTAGTATCTCTGTTGTTTTAGCCTTAACAGTATTATTTGGCGATGGGATAAGCCTAGGGAAGCCAAAAAAAGAAACAATCCTATTTATGTCCGAATGAGATAATTTATCCGCTAATTTAATTAACTCCAAGAGTGTTTTTGGTGAAAGCATACCCGTTAATTTAATTTAGACATTATCAAATATACATTACAATCTTTCAGCAAGAATTCCTTCGACTCCCAAAACGCGTGTAATTTTATACGATCCAAATTCCTTCTGCTATGAGCGACGTTCCGGAAAAAATTCTGCAAGCGAAACACACGCGCCCCACAGCCATGCGGCTGCTGGTTCTGGACTATTTCCTGAAGCAGCATGCAGCGATCACGCTGAATGATCTGGAAGCCGAGCTCGGCCCTTCCGACCGCGTTACGCTCTACCGCACGCTGAAGACGTTCGAAGAAAAAGGCATCATTCATCGTGTGGACGACGGCACCGGCGCAGCCAAATATGCGTTGTGTCCCGACAAATGCGATGCGCATCATCACGAAGACCTGCACGCGCATTTCTATTGCGTGCGCTGCCACGAAACGGTGTGCCTCAGCGACGTGGAGATTCCGCGACTGGCGGTTCCCGGGGAATTTACCGTCCAGGAAATCCAGGTGATCGCGAAAGGCACGTGCGGTCGCTGCGCTGCATAATTGCAATGGTGTTGCAAATCTTCGGAATTAAATTTGCTGCACCCAACGGATATGTCACACGCTCATCACCACGATCACGACAGCCACGACCACGCTCATCACCATGAGCCGCCGAAGAATTTCAATTCGGTGTTCATCGCGGGCATCCTGCTGAACACGCTGTTCGTGGTCATCGAAGCGATTGCGGGAACGCATTACAATTCGCTGTCGCTGCTGGCGGATGCGGGGCACAACCTTAGCGACGTGGCGGCGCTGCTGCTCGCGTGGCTGGCGTCGTCGCTGATGAAGCGCAAAGCATTCGGACGCTTCACGTACGGCTACAAGCGCTTGTCGATCCTCGTCACGTTCATCAACAACCTCGTGTTGCTCGTGGCCATCGGCGGCATTGCGTGGGAAGCGATCCGGCGTTTCCAGCATCCCGAACCGACGGAAGGATTTGCGATCGCGCTCGTGGCGCTGGCGGGCATCGTGATCAATGCGCTCACCGCCTATTTGTTTTACAAAGGCAGCAAAAGCGACCTCAACATCAAGTCGGCCTACTTACATATGGCCACCGACGCGCTCGTTTCGCTGGGCGTAGTGATCGCGGGCGTGCTCATCCATTACACGCATTACCAATGGCTCGACCCGGTGATCAGCCTGGCGATCGTCGTCGTGATCATTGCAGGATCGTGGAGCTTCTTCAAAGAAACCGGCCTCATCATTCTCGACGCAGCGCCGATGAACGTCGACGTGGAAAAGATCCGCCAATACATCCTCGGCGTCGACGGCGTAGCATCGATCCACGACCTGCACATCTGGAAGATCTCTACGAGCCAGACGGCCCTTACCGCGCACATCGTGCTGAGCGACGACACCAAGCGCGCTGCCGTGCTGAAGAAGCTCACGCATCATCTCGATCACCACGAGCACATCTCGCATTCGACGATCCAGCTCGAATCAAAGAGTGATCGATGTGAGATCAGCGATTGCTGAGCGGCTGGTCGGGTGCTAACACCGACCCCTAAGCAACACTTTTTGTTATCTTTGTTAGACACCCTCTCCCCGACGCTATGTCGAAGGTCCGTTACCGTTACAACACGAAAACGCTGAGCTACGAAAAGGCCGTGACGCCGATCCGTACGCGCATTTTCCGGATCATTTCGTTTCTCGGAACGGCATCGGTCATCGGGGTAATCGCCGTCATCATCGCGTTCAAATATTTCGATTCGCCGAAAGAGAAACAGCTTCGCCGGGAGCTGGAACGCATGCAGCTGCAGTACAACCTGCTCAACCGCCGCGTCGACCAGATGAACCTCGTCATGGAAGATCTGTCGTCGCGTGATAACAATATTTACCGCGCCATTCTCGAAAGCGATTCCATTCCCGACGCGATCCGCAAAGCCGGCTTCGGCAGCATGGACCGTTACAAATCGCTGGAAGGTTTCGATTATTCGTCGCTCATGATCGCGATCACGCAGAAGGTCGACCGTCTCAGCAAAGAGATGTACATCCAGTCGAAATCTTACGACGACGTAGTCAAGATGGCGCGCAACAAAGAGAAGCTGCTCGCGTCCATTCCTGCGATCATGCCGATCTCGAACAAAGACCTGCGACACGAGCCCGGCGGTTTCGGCTGGCGCACGCACCCGATCTACAAGACGGCGGAATTCCATCCGGGAATGGACTTCGCGGCTGCAGAAGGCACGGAAATTTATGCGACCGGCGACGGCGTCGTGGAAGTTGCCGACGACAAATCGCAAGGCTATGGCTGGCACGTGGTGATCGATCACGGCTTCGGTTATGAAACGCTGTACGGCCACATGAGCAAGATGGCGGTGAAACCGGGACAGGCCGTCAAACGCGGGCAGCTCATCGGCTACGTCGGATCGACGGGCTTGTCGACGGCGCCGCATTGCCATTACGAAGTACACAAAAACGGCGAGCTGATGAACCCGCTGAACTATTACTACAACGACCTGACGCCGGAAGAATACCAGAAGCTCGTGGAGATGTCGTCGCAGGCGTCGCAAGTGTTTGACTGATCCGTTGTCAGTCTTCGGTACGCTCCGCTACTCAGCCTGACAACGGACCAGTCAAATGATTTTTTTAACTGAACAATAGTTGCAATGCCTTACAAAGAGACGGAAACGGTAAAGCTTTACTACAGCATCGGAGAAGTGGCGAAGATGTTCGACGTGAATGCGTCGCTGATCCGTTTCTGGGAGAAGGAATTCGACATCATCAAGCCGAAGAAGAACAAAAAAGGCGACCGCATGTTTACGGCGGAAGACGTCGAGAATTTCCGTGCGATCTATCATCTCGTGAAAGAGCGCGGCTATACGCTGCAGGGCGCGCGGGAGAAGCTGAAGAAGAATAAAAAAGAGACGTTCGATAACGTGGAGATGGTGAAATCACTGGAGAAGGTGAAGGCGTTTTTGCTGGAGGTGAAGAAGGGATTGTAATTCCCACACGCTACTTGCGAATGACTATTACTGCAGCTCTGCGCTCTCTGCGCCTCTGCGGCAGCCTTTGTGTCTTCTTTTGCCGCAGAGGCGCAGAGGACGCAGAGGTTTTCACCAAATGTATTTCAGCATCATAAAAAAACCGCACGGAGCAATTTCCCAATCGGCAATTGGCATCCGGTAGCCATCGGATCGGCAATCCCATCCCATTGCAGCTTCCGCATAAAAAAAAGAACCGCCCAATGGACAGTTCCTTTTTCATTCAATGCGTTTAACCGCTACTGCTTATACAGGATGAAATGCTTCACCATTTCAAACGTAGCGCCCGATTTATCGGCGTCCAACTTCACCGATTCTTTGATCGACTTGTAGCCCGGGATCTCGATGCGGATCTCGTAGGTCTTGTCGCCTTCGAGCTTCAGCTGGTAATTGCCTTCTGCGCTCGACGTGGTGCTCGTGACTTTCGCGCCCGAAGCGTCGTACACCTGGATCTCGGCGGAAACGGGTTTGCCGTCGCCGTTGAAGACCGAACCGGTGAGCAGTGACATGTACGGTCCCGTGTGCGGTTTCGGCATCAGCTCGGTCATGTCGACCATCCAGATGTCGCGCTCGCCGATGCCACCGTCACGGTCGCTGTCGACGTAAGCGGTTTTGCCATCGGGCGCCAGCAGGAACATGCGTTCGTTGGCAACCGTGTTGATCGGGTAACCGACGTTCACCGGCGTGGTCCACTGGTTGTTTTCCCAGCGCGTCATGAAGATGTCGTAACCGCCCATGCTGTTGTGGCCGTTCGAGCAGAAGTAAAGCGTCTTGCCGTCGGCTGCGGGATAAATGCCGCCTTCGTCGTATTCGGTGTTGATCGTCGGACCGAGATTCACGGGATCACCCCATTTGTTCTTGTCGACTTTCTTGCACATCCAGATGTCGCTGCGGCCGTAACCTTTCTGGCCTTTCCAGGGAAGATCCTGTCCGCGCTCGCTCATGAAATAAAGCGTGTTGCCGTCGGGAGAAAGCACCGCGCCGTCTTCGAAATACGACGTGTTGATGCCTTTACCCATGTTCTTCGGCGTGCCCCATTTTCCGGAAGAGCTGCGCTTCGAAACGTAGATGTCGCCTGCACCGCCCGCTTCCATGTTGTTGACGTACATGAACAGCTGCTTGCCGTCGGGAGAGATCGAGCAGGAAGCATCATGACCATCGGTATTGACGGCGCCTTTCACGAGATCCGCTTCGCCCCAGGTCATCTTTGCAGAATCCCACACACAGGTGTAAATGTCTTCGAAATAACCGCCGTCGCCTTCGTTGTCCTGGTTGGCATTTTTACCATCGGGACGACGCGAAGTGAAGATCATCGTCTTCATGTCGGAAGTCACGGAAGGACGCTTATCGTCGTACGGGCTGTTGACTTTGGCACCGAGATTGGTCACTTTCACCGGCTTCGGCGTGGCCATCATGGATTTCGCCGTCTGGCATTGCGCGAAGAAATAGTCGATTTCTTTGAGCTTCACAGGATTGTTTGCGTTCGACGTGCGCGCGGCGGAATATTCCACCATTGCGTCTTCGATGCGGCCTTTCATCTGGTAGCAGCGGCCCACCATGTAACGGATATCCGGATGCGCGTTCTCGTTGATCGATTTCGCTTTTTCAAATTGATCGAGCGCTTTGTCGGGCTCGTTCATGTTGAAATAACATTCGCCGATGTGAAAGATGATCACCGGATCGTTGGGACGACTGGCGAGCACTTCTTTGTAAAGGTTCACCGCTTTCACGTAATCGCCCGCATTAAACGACTGCGAAGCGTTGAACAGCTTCACCTCGTCACCGCTCTTGTCGACGATATTCTGCGCATTGCCATTCGCCGCGAAAAGAAAAAGGAACAGGCCGGCAAGTGTAAGGAGTCTTGTCATAATGGATGTGTGTGATGGGTATAACAAATATAATGAACGGCGGGGATTCTGAAAGACGAAGGGGCGGTCGTTTTTAGAGACGGAAGTGCTGGAGGATGCTGCGGTGCTCTTTATTGACGGTTATTCGGTCATTCGGTCATGTAAATGAGAACACCCACTAAACAACCGACACGGTCAATTGCTGACTGCAAATTGCCGAATGAACGAATTCCCCAATGACCGAATGACCGCTCCTACTTCGAAACGTTCTCCGGGACTTCCGCCTGTTCCTTCCTGACCAGCATGGGATTGAAATCATGAAAATGAACGCCGTCTAGGTAGTAGTCGCACATTTCGCAGCCGTAGCTTTCGCTGTCGTTGGTGTAATGCGGGACCATGCCCATCCGCATGCTGTCGAGCACGAAAACCTGTCCGGGCAGATGAAAATCGAAACGATGGATGAGCCGCAGACGACGACCGATCCTTACCCAGCGCCGCTTCATTTCGCGGTCCATCGGGCTGTGCGCGGGTTCTGTGAAAATGCGGAACGTATCGAGCAGCGTGTTGAATTCGTATTCGTAAATGGTGATGGAATCGAATGCGTCGTTTTCGTAACCGACAATCCCGATGGTGAGATATTCCACGCTGTCGGTTTTCGCGCAGTCCGATTCGAAAGCCTTCCGGTCTTCTTCGCTCCACGAATGCCAGTCGGAGCAGCGCAGGAACAGGAACGTTCCCGCCAGCGACGTCAACAGCAGCAGTCGTTTTACAGCAGGTAAAGGCATGAGCGGTTACTGCAAGCTAACGATTTTGCCGTGAAAAAGGCGAATCGCCTGCAGGCCCGCGTCCGTCAAACGGAATTTCAGCGCGTCTTTCAGGTAATGCCCGACGTCGAAGCCGGGATAATTTTTTGTTTCCTCCGCTACTACTTCGTCGATGTGCAGCCGTCCCTGCTCCATCGCTGCGGAAAAGCGCTGAATGAAATCTTCACTCAGTTTTTTGTTGCTCACCCACGCGGCGAAAACGAACGGCAAACCGGTGAGCTTTTCCCATTCTCCCGCGAGATCGTATTCGTATTCGAACGTTCCGTTCAGGTTGAACGTGCGGTCGCCGATCACAACGCCGGCGGTCGTTCCGGAAATATCGTTCTCGTAACCCGGATACGCGTTCTTCCATTCGGGCGTAATCTTCCACAGCTCTTTCGCGAGCACGCGCGCCAGCATCACCGACGTGCGCGACTGGTAATCGCTGAGCACGGTTTTGATCTCCTGCAGCGACACACGCGAATACAGCTTCACGGATTCCACCGGCCCTACCGCGCCAATGCAGAATCCCGGCAGGATATGCGACTCTTTCAGCAGCGGAATGATCGCCACCGGCACAAGACCGAGATCGACTTTTCCCTCGAGCAGCTTCTGCGCGCAAACCGACGGCATATCAACGCTCACGTCCACATCACTCAGCGGATGCAGCTTCAGTCCGTGCAGGAAAGGTTTGGTGTTGAGGTAAGAAACGGCGGAGATACGAACCATAAAATATGCCGATATGCTGATTTGCCAATATGCCGATGCGCGCGGGCCACGCTCATCCGGGACAAAGTTAGGCATCGGAAGACTGCGTGCTTCCAGTTTAATTAAAAAGGCAGGGTTAACAAGTTCCATTGGCATATTGGCAGATTAGCACATTAGCACATTATTTTGCAACATGCTCGATTACCTCAACCAGCTCGATCATCGTTTGTTCCTGGCCATTCACCATTGGCGGAACGGGCTGCTCGACGAGGTAATGCCGTGGGTGACGAACCGCTGGGTGTGGATCCCGCTGTATGCGCTGCTGCTGGTTTTCGTGTGGCGGCGCTTCGGCAAACAAACGATCATGATTGCGCTCACCGTGGCGGCGCTCATTCTCGCGAGCGACCAGTCGGCGAATTTGCTGAAGAATAACGTTTGCCGTCCGCGTCCCTGTTACGACGCACAGCTCGCAGGACAGGTGATCACGCCGCTCGGCTGCGGAGGCAATTTCGGTTTCGTTTCCGGTCATGCGGCCAACAGTTTTGCGATTGCGCTTTTTCTCTGGCTGCTTTCCGGTCCGCAGAAAGGATTTCCGGTAACGCGCAGACGCGGCTGGTGGCTGCTGTTATTTCCCTGGATGATCATCGTGTGGTGGAGCCGGATTTACGTCGGCGTGCATTTCCCGTTCGATGTGATTTGCGGCGGACTGATCGGCGCGGCATGGGCGGTGGTGATCTACATTCTTTACCGGAAAGTTGTGCCGGTGTTACGATAATGTTCCCTGTCGAAAGTTCAAGGTTCAAAGTTGTTTCTCTCTGAACTTTGAACCCGGAACATGGAACATTGAACTTATATTTGTTTCGTGATCCAAAACCTCCTGCTCATTTTTCTCGGTGGTGGAATCGGCAGCCTGCTTCGCTACGGTGTTTCGTACACGGTCCGGCAGTTTCCCGAAAGCACCTTTCCCGTTGCGACGCTCTGCTCGAATATCCTGAGCTGTACGATCATGGGAATTGCGCTGGGATTTTTCGCGGGAAAGATCAACGACAATACGCTCCGTTTGTTCATCATCGCCGGGATCTGCGGCGGCTTCAGCACGTTCTCCACGTTCAGCATGGAAACGCTGGAGCTGATGCGGAAAGGCAATTATGTTTTTGCATTCGCCA
>CAMLEF010000061.1 GCA_946478675.1 uncultured Flavobacteriales bacterium
GAACGGTCAAGTGGTCACCGCATTGCTTTCCGCCAGCATCCTCAAAGACGAGAACGGCAACATCATCGGTTCGATGGGCGTTTCGCGCGATATCACCGACAGCAAGCAGGCGGAAAAACAATTGCGGCTCAGCGAAGAGAAATACCGCGCGATCTACAACCAGGCGTACATCGGTATTGCGCTCGTCGATACGGAAACGGACGGTTACATCGACGTCAACCAGCGCCTCAGCGACATGCTCGGTCATTCGCCGGATGAGCTGCGCAGCAAAACCGTGCGCGACCTGCGATTGCCGGGCGATCTCTCTCGCCTGCCAACAGGAAAAGATTTTATCCGCCGCGGTTTCGAGCGCATCATCGACGAGCATCGTTATCGCCACAAGAATGGTAACGAAGTCATCGTGAACGTAACGATCTCGCTCGTGCGTGGCGAAGATCAACGGCCGCTGTATTTCGTTTACGTTTATGAAGACCTTACGCCGAAGCGCCGTGCCGAAGAACAGATCCGCTTGCAGGCGGCGAAGCTGAACGCGATTTTCGAAAGCTCTTCGCACATGATCTGGACGGTCGACCACCAGCATCGCCTGACGTCGTTCAATGGTAACCAGGCCGACTGGCTGCGTCGTTCGTACGGCATCAACGCATACATCGGCATGTCGATGATTTCGGGAAGAATGTTGTCGAATCCCGAATACAACGATTTCTGGATTCAAAAGATCGATCAGACGTTCGCCGGCACTGCGCAGCATTTCGAAGTTTCTTATCCGCAGAAAAACGGCGAAACGACGTGGCGCGAGATCTTCCTCAACCCGATCTTCGACGATGCGGAAAACGTCGTTGAAATTTCCGCGATCGCGCACGACGTGACCGACAAAAAACATTCGGAAGAAACGCTGAAGCAATCGCTCAAGGAAAAAGAAGTGCTGCTGAAGGAAGTTCACCATCGCGTGAAGAACAACCTGCAGGTGATCTCGAGCATTCTGAATCTGCAGTCGTCGTATGTGCGCGACAAACGCATTCTTGAAATTCTTCTCGAAAGCCAGAACCGCATCAAGTCGATGGCGTTCGTGCACGAGAGCCTTTACCAGACGAAAGATTTTTCCAACATCAGCTTCCAGGAATACGTCGGCAACATCAGCCGCAACCTCGTGCATTCGTATTCCTCGACGGACAATCCGCCGGAACTGAAGCTTGATCTCGATCCCGTGCAGCTGCATCTCGACACGGCCATTCCCTGCGGATTGATCATCAACGAGCTTTTGTCGAATGCGCTGAAGTATGCATTCAAAGACGGACGAAAAGGAACGATCATCGTTGCGGTGAAAAAGAAAGCGGAGAAGATCGCGATCAGCATCACCGACGACGGCATCGGTCTTCCGCCGGATCTTGATTTCCGCAACACCGAATCACTCGGTCTTCAGCTCGTGGTTTCGCTGGTGGAACAAATCAATGGAAAAATTAAGGCGGATACCAAAAAAGGCACTAAATTCACCATCGAATTTGTTGCGCCACCGGTCAACGCCTAACCGATTATGTCAAAGACCAACATCCTCATTGTTGAAGACGAAAGCATCGTCGCCAAAGACATTCAGATGAGCCTGCGAAAGCTCGGCTACAATGTCGTTGCGATCTGTTCCAACGGCGAAGATGCGATCCGTGCTGCTGAAGAATTTCTTCCCGATCTCGTGCTGATGGACATTATGCTCAAAGGCGACATGAGTGGCATCGAAGCAGCCGAGCAGATCCGCAGCCGCTTTAACGTTCCGATCATTTACCTCACCGCATACGCCGACGAAAGCACGCTGAGCAAAGCCAAGATCACCGAACCGTACGGTTACATCATCAAGCCGTTCAAGGAGATTGACCTGCGCACCAGCATCGAAATGGCGCTGTACAAGCACCAGAAAGAAACCGACATCCGCAAGGAGCGCGATTTTCTTTACAGCATCGTCGAGAACAAAGACAGCAAAGACATCATCTTCGTCAAGTCGAACTCCCGCCTGGTAAAAGTTCGCACGAAGGATATCTACTTCATCGAAGCGCTGAAAGATTACGTCGTGATCAACACGTCCAACGCGCGTTACACGATCCATTCGACGATGAAAGACATCGAACGCAAGCTTTCTCCCAATGAGTTTGTGCGCGTTCACCGTTCGTTCATCGTGCGCATCGACAAGATCACGGCGATCGAACCGCCGAACCTGATGCTCGAAGACGAGAAGAAGCCCATTCCCATCGGCGGAAGCTATCGCGACGAGCTCACGAAGAAAATCAACCAGGTGTAACGCCTGACATTCCCGTTTATTTATTTTAACTCCTGCCCCAATGAAAAAATTTGCTTTCGCGGCGATGATCGCGATCGGTTGCTATGCCTGCGGACCAGGCGGAACCAAAGAAGAAAAAACCTCTTCCGCTGATTTCGACAAATGCAATGCGCACCTGAAAGAACTGGCCGCGCTGTATGCGAAAGTCGACACCACGATGTCGGCCGACACGGTTTACAAAGATCTTCCCGCGAAATACACCGGCAAAACATTCACGCTGCCGGTCGTGGATTACAAATTCCTCGCGTTCCTGCAGGATACGACCAAACGCGCTGTAATGAAATCGTACGGCGCTTTCAGCACTACGGGAACGACGACCTGTCTTTCCGATAAAGATTATCTCGATTTCGCTTTCTGGGGAAAACAGAACGACGACTTCTTCGGCAAAAGCCTGAATGAAGCGCTGGAAAAACAGAAGAAGGAAGACATCACGCTCGTAGCCGTAATTACACCGATCGACGTGGAAGAACCGACCATCGGCGCCGATGAATTTGTCGGTGGAACCGCGCAGGCTTATGTCGATATTTTCGATTACAAAACCGGCGATCATTACTGCGGCTATTTCGTTTACGGCGAAAACCAGGAATCGCTGCAGGTGCCGCAGAACGCGGACGCTGTAAAGGCGAAAAAATTCGTTGTTGCCGACCTGCGCAGCAAGCTCATGATGGATGTGGTCGATGGCCTGAAAACGTACGCCGGCGTTGAAGGTATGATCCCGGTCGTGAAGCAGTAATCAACCGCGAAAAAAATTTACAGGCCGTTCCTTCACCGGGGCGGCCTCTTTTTTTGCGCCGGCGTTTTTGTTTGCGCAGCCCTCGCTAACTTTAGGCAAACAAAGCGCATGAACTTCACCAACATCGTCACGATCCTCTGGCTGATCTCCGAGATCCTGCTCAACGTTTCGCGGCGTGCGGTGCCGGATCAAAACAAAAACACCGACGAGCGCACGCTGGGAATGATCTGGATCGTGCTGATGTTCGCGATTGCAGGCGGAGTGCTGCTGGCGCATTCCACGCACGCGCCCATTTTCCCCGACACGAATTCCGCGCACACGATCGGCGCCACCGTCATCATCTTCGGCATGCTCGTGCGTTTCGCGGCCATCCTGCAGCTCGGCAAATTCTTCACCGTCGACGTCAGTATCCGTCACGGCCACGAGATCGTGCAGAAAGGGTTGTATCGCGTGATACGTCATCCTTCGTACACCGGCGCGCTGCTGTCGTTTATCGGCTTCGGCCTCGTGCAGGATAACTGGTTCAGCTTCGTGGTGATCTTTATTCCCGTGCTGCTGGCGATGCTGAAACGGATTGCCGTAGAAGAACGCGCCCTGATCGCACATTTCGGAGAAGCATATGAAGCCTACCGGAAGAAGACGTGGCGGTTGATTCCCTTTTTGTATTAGGGTTACGCGGGTGCGAATTACTACTGTTTACGAATATCCGAATAAGAGCGCGGGAAGTGCGATTCGTATATTCGTATTGATTCGTAATTCGCACCCCCATCGGTTATTGCTAACTACTCCTCTATTACTACTGTTTACGAATATCCGAATAAGAGCGCGGGAAGTGCGATTCGTATATTCGTATTGATTCGTAATTCGCACCCCCATCGGTTATTGCTAACTAACCCTCTATTACCACCCCCACACTATCCACCACCCCATTCATCGGCGGATTGATCTTCGTGACTTTCACCGTAAACGTTTTCACTGCAGGATAACTTTTGCGCAATGCCACCACAATCCGCTGCGCCACGTGTTCGATCAGCTTCGAACGGATCGCCATTTCGGTTTTCACGGTATCGTAAACGACGCAATAATCCACCGTATCGTGCAGCTCGTCGTTCTGCGCCGCTTTCGAAAAATCGGTGTCGATCGTGACGTCCACGAAGTATTCCCCGCCGATCTTTCCTTCTTCAGGAAGACAGCCGTGGTATGAGTAGCAGCGGATACCGTTAACGAGGATGATTCCCATCAGTATGATGATTCTCCGGCAACAGCCGGTGAATATGGGTCGACCATTGGTCGACCCTTCTTGGTTAGATTTTAATCTTCTCCAGCGCCTTCTCCAGTCGCAGCACCACCGCGTCTTTGCCGAGCAGCTGCACCATTTCGAACAGCACCGGTCCGCCGCCCTGCCCGCTCACGCAAACGCGGAACAGCTGCATCACGTGGCCGGGATTCGTTCCTGTGGCCTCTGCCGTTGCTTTAAACGTCGCTTCGCAGTCGGCCGCTGTCCATGCGCCCATTTTCGCGTAAGCGTCTTTTAATGCAGCGATAAACGCTTTGGATTGTTCGTTCCAGCGTTTTTTGATGACGCCTTCATCGTACGATTCGGGCTCGGCGAAAAAGAATTTGCCCTGCTCGTAGATCTCGTGCACGAAATTCACCTTCTCCTTCATCAGGCGGCAAACTTCTTTCACGTAAGCGAAGTCGCGGATCTTCGACGAGTCGATATCTTTCATCAGCAGTTCCGCGAGCGTATCGTCGCTCTTCATGCGGAGGTACTGCTGGTTGAACCATTTTGTTTTTTCCGCATCGAACTTCGCGCCCGATTTGCTCACGCGCTCCAGCGAAAACTGCTCGATGAGCTCGTCGATCGAATACAGTTCCTGGTTGCCGCTTCCGTGCCAGCCGAGCAGCGCCAGCATGTTCACGAACGCTTCCGGGAAATAGCCTTTCTCGCGGTAACCGCTGTAGAGCTCGCCGGTTTCTTTCACCGTCCAGTTGAGCGGGAATACCGGGAAGCCGAGGCGGTCGCCGTCGCGTTTGCTGAGTTTGCCGTTTCCGTCGGGGCGCAGCAGCAGCGGCAAATGCGAGAACTGCGGCATCACGTTTTCCCAGCCGAAGAAGCGGTACAGGAGCACGTGCAGCGGCGCAGAAGGCAGCCACTCTTCACCACGGATGACGTGCGTGATCTGCATCGTGTAATCGTCGACGATGTTCGCCAGGTGATACGTGGGCATGCCGTCGCTCTTGAACAACACTTTATCATCGAGCTGCGAGCTGTGCACGACTACCCAGCCGCGGATAAGGTCGTGGAAACGCACTTCTTCGTTGCGGGGAATCTTCGCGCGCAGCACGTACGGCTCGCCCGATTCGATGCGGCGTTTTACCTCGTCTTCGGAAAGCGCGAGCGAATTCTTCAGTTCCTGGCGTGTGACGGCGTTGTAGGAAAACGTTTTGCCCATCGCTTCGAAACGCTGGCGTTGCGCGTCCAGCTCTTCTTTCGTGTCGAAAGCGTAATACGCGTTGCCGGAATCGATCAGCTGCTTCGCGTATTGCGCGTAAATGCCGGCTTCTTTGCGCTCGCTCTGGCGGTAAGGCGCGCAGGAGCCGTCGCCGAAACCGATGCCTTCGTTGGGCTCGATGCCGCACCATTTCAGCGCTTCGATGATGTACGCTTCCGCGCCTTCAACAAAACGTTCCTGGTCGGTATCCTCGATGCGGAGAATGAAATCGCCGCCGTGTTTTTTCGCGAAAAGATAATTGTACAAAGCAGTGCGCACGCCGCCCATGTGCAAGGGTCCCGTAGGACTCGGGGCAAAACGCACGCGGATTTTCCGGTTGTCTGACATAGACTGCAAAGATTCAAAAATTCAAGATTGAATAATTGAAAATCCGCGAATCATTCCATCCGTTTTCACTTCGGAGTTGCAGAAGATTCCCGATAGCCCCGATAGAAGCGGAAAGCCCGCAGGGTGCAGCGAACCAAGCAGATGCGGAGCAGGCGCTTGGTTCGCTGCACCCGAGGACTTGCAGCGGATAGCGGGACAGTTGGTGCTGGTGAAAGAAAAACGCTTCTGCTTCAAAAGGAGAAACTCAAAATTTGAATCTTTGCAAATGCTTCTCCTCTCCCCTTCCCGCTGGAAAGATTACGAGCTGCTCGACAGCGGCAATTTTGAAAAGCTGGAACGTTTCGGCAAATACATCACCATCCGTCCCGAGCCGCAGGCCGTGTGGGACAAAACGCTGACCGCTTCCGACTGGGAAAAGATGGCGCACCTTCGCTTCGTGCCGAAAAGCAGCTCTTCCGGCGACTGGAAAAAGCTGAAGCGCGACACGCCCGACCGCTGGAACATTTCCTACGAAATGCCCGGCTCCGGCAAAGCGATCACCTTTCGTCTCGGATTGACGGCGTTCAAGCACGTGGGCGTTTTCCCCGAGCAGGCTGTCAATTGGGATTACATTTTCAACACCATCGGCGAACTGAAAACGCCGAAGCCGAAATTCCTCAACCTTTTCGCCTACACCGGTGGCGCATCGCTCGCTGCCCGTGCGGCCGGCGCCGATGTGACGCACGTCGATTCCATCAAGCAGGTCGTCACCTGGGCGAACGAGAACATGACGCACTCCGGCCTCGACAACATCCGCTGGCTGGTGGAAGACGCGCTGAAATTCGTGAAACGCGAACAACGCCGCGGCAACAAATACCACGGCATCATTCTCGATCCGCCGGCGTATGGTCACGGTCCGAACGGCGAAAAGTGGAAGCTCGAAGAGAACATCAACGAGATGATGAAAAGCGTCGTCGACCTGCTCGATCCGCAGGAACATTTTCTCATTCTTAACGCGTATTCGCTCGGCTTCTCCGCGATGATCCTCGAGAACCTTTTCCCGGGACGACAGAACGATTTGGAAACGGGTGAATTATTCCTACAGGCGAAATACGGAACGAAACTGCCGCTCGGCGTATTCGGAAGGTTGCGGAAGAAGTAAGAGTGAAGTGCGCTTAAGTGCTCTTAAGTGTCTTAAGTGGTTCCCCGCGCACGCCGCATCAGGGCACTACAAATGCTTATTCTTCCGCTTATACTTTTTCGACTCCTTCTTCTTCCCGAAATCATAATTCCCCGAGATGAGCTTCCCGTTCGTCTTCTGCATTTTTTTGCAGGAAGAATGACAACTTTCCCCAATGAAAGGAAGAACAAAAACAGCAGCGAAAAAGAGAAAACGGTTCATGATTTCAGAACGAAATTTCTGCGAAAATAGTGCACGGCGTTATTGAAAATTGAAGATTGAAAATATTCTGTTCGATGGATATTTCTCTTCTAGAAAAGAATATTTCAATCTTGAATATTTCAATTTGAATGAGGGAGGAAAGCGCGGGGATTTGCGTGTGGAAAGCGAGGGTAACGCGCATCTCAATTTTTAACAAACAAAAGCGAATAAACAGTAACTTCTCCAATGGAATTCCGTTATGAAAAGGCTAAGTTTGTAGGTACCCATGCAATCGACAGGAAACAGCTACGACCTTTTGCTGGCTAAGCTCGACGAGTTTATCCGGAAGTATTACAAGAACCAGCTCATCCGCGGGTTGTTGTATGCTACCGGCATCATGCTCGGCGGTTTCCTGCTGATCACCACGCTGGAATACTTCGGGCATTTCGAACGTATCGTACGCGCAGTGCTTTTCTGGGGATTTGTTACGGCAACGCTTGCGGTATTGGCGAAGCTCGTCGCGATCCCGCTCTTCAAGCTCAACAGGATCGGCAAGCTCATCTCGCATGATGACGCCGCTTCCATCATCGGGAAACATTTTACCAATGTCCAGGACAAGCTGCTCAACGTGCTGCAGCTGCGTCGCGCGGACGTGCCTAACGGCGTGAGCCCGGCGCTTATCCAGGCCAGCATCGACCAGAAGATCGGCGAGCTGAAGCCGGTGCCGTTTACTTCCGCCATCGATCTCCGCCAGAACCGCAAATACGCCAAGTACGCGCTCATCCCGCTGCTGCTGATCCTCGTGGTCGTTTTCACCAACGCCGGCATCATCACCGAAAGCACCAACCGCCTCGTGCATTCCGACCAGGATTTCGAAGCCGAAGCGCCGTTCAAATTCATCGTGAATGCCAACAACCCGATGAAGACGGTGGAGAACGAAGATTTCCCCGTCAGCGTCAAGCTCACCGGCAACGAAATTCCCGAAAGCGTTTTCATCCTCGTCGACGGCAACGAATACAAGCTGAACCGCGACAACACGATCAACTTCAGCTACGTTTTCCGCAATGTGCAGAAGTCGAAAACTTTCCGCCTTTCCGCCGACGGATTCACCTCGAAAGAATATACGCTCGAAGTCTTGCCGAACCCGATCGTGCTCAACTTCGACGTCGAGCTGAATTATCCGAAATACACCGGCCGCAAAAACGAAACGCTGAAGAACACCGGCGACCTCGTGGTTCCTGCCGGCACGCAAATCACCTGGAAGTTCAATACGCGCGCCACGAAGAATTTCCTCTTCGCTTTCAGCGATACTTCTTTTGCGCTGAAACAAACCGGCGAAAATGCGTTCTCCTTCACGCAGCGCCTGATGGAAAGCCGCAATTATTCGCTGCACACGGCCAACGAATACATCCGTAGCAAAGACTCCATCCACTACAGCATCAACGTCATCCCCGACCTCTTCCCGGCTATTTCCGTCGAAGAGAAAAAAGATTCCGTTTCCCGCCTGCACATGTATTTCACAGGCGAGGTGAAAGACGATTACGGTTTCACCCGCCTGGCGTTCGTTTATCATCGCCTGAACAAAACCGATTCACTCGGCCGTGAGCTTCCCGAAAAAACGCAGGTCGTTCCCATCAACGTCAGCACCACCGTGCAGCGCGACCAGTTCTATTACTACTGGGACCTTTCCCGCCTCGGCATTTCTCCCGGCGACGAGATCGAATATTATTTCGAGATCTGGGACAACGACGGCGTTCACGGTGCAAAATCGACGCGCTCGCAGCGGATGGTTTTCCACGCGCCCACCAAGCAGGAGCTCGCCCAGCAGCAAAGCGCCAACAACGAAAAAACCGAAGAGGAGCTCGAAGCCAGCCTTTCCGAATCCAAGGCGCTGCAGAAAGACATTGACGACCTCTACAAAAAGCTGATGGATAAAAAGCAGCTCAGCTGGGAGGACAAGAAGAAGCTCGAAGACCTCAGGAACCGCCAGCAGGCCCTGCAGCAGAAGATCGACAAGCTCAAGCAGCAGAACGCGCAGAACATGCAGCAGCAGCAGGAAATGCTGCCGAACGATCCGAACGCCGCCGCCGAGCAGGAACAGATGCAGCAGCTCATGGACCAGCTCAGCACGGAGGACATGAAGAAGATGCTGGAGAAGCTTGAGCAGCTGATGCAGAATCCGGATAAGGACAAGACGCAGAAGACGCTCGACGAGATGAAGCAGGAGAACAAGGATTCGCAGAAGGACATTGACCGTACGCTGAATCTTTTCCGCGACATGCTCGTGCAGCAAAAGCTGGATGACGCCATCAAGGAGCTCGACCAGATGCAGAAGCAGCAGGATTCGCTGGCGAACCTCTCGCAGCAGAACAACCTCAGCAAGCAGCAGAAGGAAGACATCAAGAATGCGCAGGACAGCCTGAATAAACAGTTCCAGGAATTCCGCAAGAAGATGGACCAGATCGAGGAGCTCAACTCCAAGCTCGATCAGCCGCACGATCTTCCGAACACCGACCTGAAAGAGCTCGAGGTGCAGCAGCAGCAGCGCGAAGGCTCGCAGAACATGAACGAAGGCTCGCAGAAAAAAGCGGGACAAAACCAAAAGCAGGCCGCTGACGACATGAAGCAGCTCGGCCAGGAATTGCAGTCGGCGCAGGAGAAGATGAACGAGGAAGAGAACGCCGAAGACATGCAGGCCATCCGCCAGCTGCTCGACAACCTCATCCAGCTTTCCTTCGACCAGGAAGCGCTCATGGTGAAAATGAAAAACACCAGCGTGAACGATCCGCAGTACCCTACCCTCGCCCGCGAGCAGAAGAAGCTGCAGGACGATTCGAAGATGATCGAGGACAGCCTCCTTGCCCTGAGCAAGCGCAACCCGAAGATCTCGCCGAAGGTGAACAAAGAGATCACGAACATCAACATGAACATGGAGCGCTCCCGCTCTGCCCTCGGCGACCGCAACACGAGTGAAGCGCAAAACCGCAGCCAGATGGCGATGACCTCCATCAATGAGCTCGCGCTGATCCTGAACGAATCGCTCGAGAACATGATGCAGCAGGCGAACCAGCAGAACAAGAGCCAGTGTTCGGGCGGCAAATGCAACAAGCCGGGCAACGGCAAGAAGAACAAGCCGGGCATGTCCAGTCTTCGCCAGCAGCAGCAATCGCTCAACCAGCGCATGCAGAAGGCGCAGCAGAACGGCGGCGCCAGCGCGGAAGAATTAGCGAAGATGGCGGCCGAGCAGGAAATGATCCGTCGCATGCTGGAAGAAGCCGGCAAGCAGGGCAAACAGGATGGCGGCGGTCCGGATCCCGGCGGCGAGACCCAGAAGAAAATGGAAGAGACGGAAAACGATCTCGTCAACAAAGCTATTACGCCCGAAACGATCAAGCGGCAGCAGGAGATCCTGGACAAAATGCTCGAGTATGAAAAAGCCGAGCAGCAGAAGGAAATGGACAACCAGCGCCAGTCGAACGAAGCAAAAAATCAACAGGAAAGTAACCCTGAAGGATTTTCTGAGTATAACAGGCAGAAAGAGAAGGAAGCAGAATTGTTGAAGACGGTTCCCCCCGCGCTTTCACCATTCTACAAAACCAAGGTAAGTAGTTACTTCAACGGTGTAGAGCAAAAATGACCCATGCAGAAGAAATGATCAGGGAGCAAAAAATATCGTTCCCGTCGGTAGCCGACAATATCGGACTTGTTGAAAAGCTGATCAACGAAATTTGTGCCTCCTATCAGATTTCCGAAGATTACTATGGCAATATCCTCGTCGCAGTTACGGAAGCAGTAAACAACGCGATCCAGCACGGCAACCGCCTTGACCCCGGCAAGAAAGTAGACCTCTCGTTTTCCTCGGGCAATAACGTGCTTGCCTTTGAAGTTTCCGACCAAGGCGACGGATTCAGCTTCGATTCCCTCCCCGATCCTACGAACCCCGAGAACATCGAAAAACCGAACGGTCGTGGCGTTTTCCTCATGCGCCATCTCGCCGACAAAGTAGAGTTCAGCAACAGCGGCCGCACGGTCCAGCTCGAGTTTTCCATTTCCCGCAATTAATGGCGACACATCTTTCGTTTGCTACGGGAGATGTCTCCTTTACGCTTCGTAACAAAACGGCGATCGCAGCCTGGCTGAAAGCTATTGCCAAAAGCCACAAGCGCACGATCGGCTCTCTCTCCTACTCGTTCGTTTCCGACGAATATCTCTTGTCGATCAACAAGCGATTCCTCAAGCACAACACGTATACCGACATCATCACCTTCGATTATTCTTCCGAAGAGCAGTCGAAGAATGTCGTGTCGGGCGAGATCTACATCAGCATAGAGCGTGTTGCGGACAATGCGGGAAAGTTCGGCGTCTCGAAAAAAGATGAGTTGCATCGCGTCATGGCACACGGCTTGTTGCATCTTTGCGGCTTCCGCGACAAGACTTCTGCCGAGCAGAAACGCATGCGAGCGGAAGAGGAAAATGCTTTAGCTTTACGTAAATTCTAACCGGCAATCCATGAAAACAATTCTTACTTCTGCCCTTCTCTGCCTCGGTCTTGTTTCTTTTGCCCAGACGCAGCAGAAAGCGCCCGCCACTGCAACGGCTACGCAAACCACCGTTCTTACTCCGAAAGCCAAGTCGCTTTGCAAAGAGTGGAACTTATCCAAGACAGAAAACTTCGGCGATCAGCACGACCCGAGCGAACAGCAAAAGAACGATAAGCTCATCCTGATGGAGAACGGTCGTTACCGTCTCATCTATAACGGCGTTGCCGAAGGTGGTACCTGGACGCTCGACAAGGCGAATGTGTGGCTCACGCTGACCACGGACAACGGCACCGTCAAGAAATTCAAAGTGATCGAATCAACGGACAAATCGCTCAAGGTGGATTACCGTGACGAGACGGATATACACAACATCCTTTATTACGCTCCTGCCGCCAGCACCACCCAAGGCAAGCAGTAACGTGCGTAAGACCGTTTAATTCTTCCTGCTCTTCTCCCCTTTTCTTGGGAAAGCACAGAGCAACACAACAAAAGCCTTGTCCGAAACGGAGAAGGCTTTTTGCTATGAGTGGAAACCGGTCCGCACCGACACCGTTCTCAATCCGGATGAATGGTTCCGTGGACAAATGTTGCTGCTAGGACGGGCCCACAATTACCGCATGGCATTAGGCGAACGACAGATTTCTTCTGGATCCTGGAGTTTCTCCCCAGCTCACAAATGATCACATTGACGTCTTCCTCCGGAAAGCTAGTTGAGGCTTGTCTCTGTGTCTGGCGATGGATTAGTTCTCGAGCTGCCCGGTCACGGTTGCTTATACTTCGAAGAGCCTCCTCCTCCATTTGACCAAGATGCTCCACATTCGTCTTCGTGTTTCACGTGAAACAATCGTGATTTTTCCTCTTTTGAATTGACAACAATCGACCGTCGATAACCCCATCTTTCACTTGCGGGCTTGGCTTTCCTTTGCCGTACCTTTGCATCATGTTGAAAGAATATGATGTGATTGTCGTAGGCGCCGGTCATGCCGGTTGTGAAGCCGCTGCCGCCGCCGCTAATCTCGGCTCATCGGTTTTGCTCGTCACGATGAACATGCAAACCATCGCCCAGATGAGCTGCAACCCGGCCATGGGTGGCGTCGCGAAAGGACAGATTGTGCGGGAGATCGATGCGCTCGGGGGCTACTCCGGAATCGTTACAGATAAAACGGCGATTCAATTTCGCATGCTGAACCGCTCGAAAGGACCCGCCATGTGGAGCCCGCGTGTGCAGAGCGACCGCTGGCGTTTTGCTGAAGAATGGCGTCTCATGCTGGAGCGTACACCGAATGTCGACTTCTGGCAGGACATGGTCAATGGCCTGATCGTGGAGGATGATAAAGTCTGCGGCGTGGTGACCGGGATGGGAATGAAGATTCGCAGTAAGGCGGTTGTCCTGACGAACGGAACCTTTCTGAACGGCCTGATCCATATCGGCGAAAAACAATTTGGCGGTGGCCGGAGCGGGGAGAGGGCAGCAACAGGAATCACCGAGCAGCTGATCTCACTTGGCTTCGAAAGCGGCCGTATGAAAACCGGGACGCCTCCCCGTGTGGACGGCCGCAGCCTGGATTATTCGAAAATGGAAGTGCAGCCGGGCGATGAAACCCCGGAGAAGTTCTCGTATTCAGATGAGACGTCTCCGCTCACGAAACAGCGTCCCTGCCATATCACCTATACCAACCAGGAAGTTCACGATATCCTGCGGACGGGCTTTGAAAAATCGCCCATGTATTCCGGCAGAATTCAAGGGCTTGGTCCGCGTTATTGCCCCTCAATCGAGGACAAGATCAATCGCTTCGCTGACAAAAACAGACACCAAATCTTTGTAGAACCGGAAGGTTGGGATACGGTGGAGGTTTATGTTAACGGGTTCTCGACATCCTTGCCGGAAGATGTGCAGATGCAGGCGCTACGGAAAGTGCCGGGCTTTGAGAATGTCAAGATGTTCCGCCCCGGGTACGCCATCGAATACGACTACTTCCCGCCGGTTCAGTTGGATCTTACGCTGCAAACCAAGCGCATCGCGAACCTCTATTTTGCCGGCCAGATCAACGGAACTACCGGGTACGAAGAAGCCGCCTGCCAGGGATTGATGGCGGGAATCAACGCGCATCTGAAGATCAATGGCAGGGAGCCGTTTATCCTGCAACGTTCTGAAGCTTACATTGGCGTTCTTATCGATGACCTCGTGACGAAAGGAACGGAAGAACCGTACCGGATGTTCACGTCCCGTGCCGAATACCGGATTCTCCTGCGGCAGGACAACGCAGATATCCGTTTGACTCCGCGGTCGCATGAGCTGGGCCTTGCCTCACAGGCGCGACTGGATCGGGTGAAGGAGAAGATGCTCCACACGGAACAAATCATGAAGTTCTTCAAGGAAGAAAGTGTGCTCCCGGAAGAGATCAATCCGGCGCTGGAGATGATGGGATCTTCCCCGGTTACACAACGGGTGAAGATGTTTTCGGTTCTTTCGCGCCCGGGCGTTTCGATTTATGATTTTGTAAACGGAAGCGAAAAAGCCCGGGAATTCCTGAGCCGCTATCGCAAGGAAGACGTCGAACAAGCCGAGATCCGTATGAAATATGACGGCTATATCCAACGCGAAAGTGAAATGGCCGACAAGCTGACGAAGCTCGATCACGTCGTTTTGGACGAAGAATTGAATTACCACCAGCTGACCTCGCTTTCCTCAGAGGCCCGTGAAAAGCTTACGCGCATTCGACCCCAAACACTCGGGCAAGCCTCCCGGATCAGCGGAATAAGCCCGGCCGACATTTCAGTTTTAATGGTCTACCTCGGTCGCTAACTCATCCAGGTTATCGTTCTCCAAGCCTCGAATCTCTTGATTCGGGGCTTTTTTATTGCCATCACTTCTCTGCGCACATTGCGACCATTAGCTTTCCGTGCCATCTAACAAACCGAGTTTCACGTGAAACAAATGTATTATGTATCTGTTAGAATTATATATAATTAACACAATGTCAATAATTTAGAAAAAACCCAAATCAATTTGTACAGTCAAATTGTTTGTACTTTTTTGTTTCACGTGGAACATAGTAAAATGTTTAGAACTGTGTGAATAAATAATATGCTACTATACAAATAAATTGCCTGATAATCAATATAATTGCATAAAATTAAATCATTTTTCCACGTGAAACATCATGCTACTGAAATAAAAAACTGTCCTGTTTGCGGTTCCGAAGCGCAACGATTGTTTTTGGAATGCGTCGACTTCACCGTGTCGAAGGCGGTGTTCTCAATTCGCACCTGCGGCGCCTGCGGATTTGCGTTTACCTCGCCCCGGCCGGCCGATTCTGATTTGGGCGCGTACTACGAATCCGAGGACTACATCTCGCACTCGAACACGAACAAGGGAATTGTGAGCCGCCTTTACCAGACTGTTCGCAAGCGCACGCTCAAACGGAAGCTGTCGCTCGTAAACACCAACGGAAAGAAAGGTGCGATTCTCGATATCGGTTGTGGCACCGGCGAGTTCCTCGGCACCTGCAAGCAGGATGGTTGGAAGGCTTTGGGAATTGAGCCGAGCCCGTCAGCACGAGAACAAGCGCAGAAGAATCATGGTCTGGAAGTCCGCGAGGAAGAGGCGATGAACAGCCTGGCGGCAAAATCGTTTGATGTAATAACACTCTGGCATGTGCTCGAGCATGTGCCCGGCCTCAACGAGCGCGTTCAGAAGATCAAAGAATTGCTCAAGGATAACGGCCTGCTGGTGGTGGCTGTCCCGAACCGTAACTCGCACGATGCTGCCTATTACGGCAAATTCTGGGCGGCATACGATGTTCCCCGCCACCTCTGGCACTTCCGCCCGCAGGACATCCGCCAGCTCATGGAAAAACACGGGATGGAGGTCGTAAGCGTGCTGCCGATGAAGTACGACAGCTACTACGTTTCCATGCTCAGCGAGAAATATCGTACCGGCAGCAACCGGATGATCGCCGCCATGATGCGCGGATGGATCTCCAACCGTAAGGCCGGCAAAGAAGCCTGGTCCAGCCAGATCTACCTCATCCGCCACAAACGATAAGCTATGCGCGCCGCACTCACGATCCTTCTGCTGGTTATCTCCAACTCTTTCATGACGCTGGCCTGGTATGGCCACCTCGCGAATTCCCGTCCGTGGAGCTGGTTCTCAAAACCCGGCGTTGTGGCGATCGTGCTGCTCAGCTGGGGTGTCGCATTTTTCGAATACTGTTTCCAGGTTCCCGCCAACCGGATCGGCTTCCAGGAATTCGGCGGACCGTTTTCAATGCTGCAGCTGAAAGTAATCCAGGAGGTGGTCTCCCTGTTGGTGTTCGCCTTCTTTGCCGTGGTTGTTTTCAAACAAGGAGAACTGCGCTGGAACCACCTCCTTGGATTTTCTTTCCTCGTGCTGGCCGTTTACTTTGTATTCAAAAAGTAACCACACATGCAGCAGGACCTTTCCTTTATCCTCAATCATCTCGGCGAAGACCGCGAAGATTATTTCAACGCCGTCACTCCGCCGATGGTGCTCTCTTCCAACTTCTGCTTCCCTAATGTTTCTACGATGCGTGAGAAACTGCAGCGTGAGTTAGAGACGCCATTTTATACCCGCGGTTATAATCCTACCGTCGCCATGCTGCGCAAGAAGATTGCTGCGCTGGAGAAGAAGGAAGATGCACTTGTGTTTGCCAGCGGAAGTGCCGCCGTTGCCGCTGCGGTGATGTCGGTGGTGAAAGGCGGTGATCATGTCGTGTGCGTCGCGAAACCGTATAGCTGGACGGGCAACCTGCTGTCGAAGTATCTTTCGAAATACGGCGTTGCGGTTTCGTTTGTAGAAGGGAAGACTGCCATCGATTTCCAAAACGCCAGCACGCCGGCGACGAAGCTCATTTATCTCGAGAGTCCGAACTCGCTCACCTTCGAGCTGCAGGATATCGAAGCGATTACCGCCATGGCCCGCGCGAAGAACATAACCACGGTTATTGATAACAGTTACAACTCGCCGCTGAACCAATGTCCGCATGATCTCGGCGTGGATATCGTGGTGCATTCGGCGACGAAATACCTGAACGGCCACAGCGATGGTGTTGCCGGAGTAGTGGCTGCCTCGC
>CAMLEF010000062.1 GCA_946478675.1 uncultured Flavobacteriales bacterium
TCGAGCGCACGCAGCCGCCCGATCCCGCGGAACTCGTTCCAGGCGACCGCGCACAGCGCGAGCCCGACCACGAGGCCCTTTCCGCCGCTCACCAGGCTCAGCAGCACGCTGAGCCCGCCAAAGACGCCGACCGTCCAGCCGTTGAAGCGCGTAGGGGCGCCTTTCATCCACGGGTTGCAGGCTTTGACGAGCTGTTTCACTTCCCGGGCGGTCATGGTTTCCCAATGGATGAACAGGTCATTCGGTTTCGGGCGGCCGTACCAACGCGTCGCTTCGGCGGTTTGTGGTACGGCTTTCAGCTGGCCGCTCTGCAAGCCCTGGAGAAGCTGCAGCGTAAGGTTGACGCCGGCGTACGCCAGTTGCGTCGAGCACATGCCGAAGGTTGCATCGGGCGGAAAAGGTACGGCTTGCTGCAGGAGGATCGGGCCGCTGTCGAAGCCCTCGTCCATGCGATGCACCGCGATTCCGCCGCTGGTTTTTCCTTCGCGGATCATCCAGAACAACGGATTGGAGCCGCGGTATTCCGGCAATGGCGCATAATGAAAATTGATAAAGCCGTGTTTCGGAATCTGCAACGCGGCAGCAGGAATGCGGAAAGGAAATGTCTTCACCAGCACGACGTCGGGGCGATGCAGTTCCAGCCATGCCAGGAGGTCCGCTTCGAAATTCTTTTTCGTGAAGACCTGCGTGGGAATCCCGCCCTGCGTCGCTACCTGCTGCATGATCGCTACCATCTCCGGCGAACGATCGGAGGTGGCCGCGGCAAGGACAAGCCTGTTCTGCGCCAGCTGCTGCAGCGCGGGCAAGCCGAGACGGTCGTTACAGATGACGGCGATGCGCATCAGATGCAGAAGAAATTATTTTTCCAGCGGGAGAACGCGCCGTCGAGCCTGGAGAAATGAAGCGCACGATGTTCTTCAACCGGAACTTCAAAAACGCTTTCCACGGCGAAACGGCATTTTCCGTTTTCACCGGCTACGATTTTTCCTTCGTAAAGGGGCGCGTAGGCGTTATGCGTTTCTTTGTCGAACGTAACTGTGCCGCGCGGACTTTCAATCGACCAGCCATCGAGGGCAGCGATGTCGTTTGCTTCGAGCATTTTCGCAGCAGCGGCAGCCGCTTCCCAGCCGAGCAGGTGAAAAATATTCGCGCTTTTGTTTTTTTCTTTCTGTATTGTAGCGACGAAATTTTTATTCACGGGAAGTTCCAGGTTGACGGACCAGGGAGCAATCGCATGAAGTGTTGCGTCCGGGAAATCGATTTTCGGCAGCAGCTGCTCATCGGCCATGAACGGCGAGCAATACACGGGAAGACGTCGTACGTCCGCTTCTGTTTTTGCGAGATGCGTGAAGAACAGCTCGACGAAATAGCTGGAGAAAGCGGCGGTTACAGCCTGCGGTGCCTGCTCCTGCACGATCTGCACGTATTGCGCGAGGCTGAATTCCGCCGGCAGGTAATGACTGACGTAATGCCCGACAATACTGCCGCCGTTTTTCATGATCGTATCATGAAACGCCCAGGTGCCGCGGTAGCCGCCGTCGAAGAACGAGGTCGCCGTCAGGATCTTTTCCTGGTTGCGGCTGGCGCGATCGCCAAGCATGCGGCAGGCCTGCAATCCCTGCAGCGTGAGGTGGCGGCAGAGCGGGTGCGGCGGCGCTTCAAACACTTCCATTCCCGCATCGAGGAAAAGAAACGGTTTGTTGAACGCCTGTGCCTGCGAATAAAGCGCTTCCGCATTGATCGAAGTGGAATAGGCGATCAACAGCTTCGGGTCGTGCTCCATGATCAGCTTTTCGGCAGCGGCCTGCGTGTTTTCAATGACCTCGCCGAAACCGATGTTTTCAGTAACGAGCCGCACATCGGTATTCAGCTGTTTCAGGTGAAGGCGAAGACCGTCGAGCAGGTCGAGCGCCATAGTAGGGTACTCGCCGGAGCGCGGCAGGAGAACGCCAATTGTTTCGGGCATGCGGAAAAAATAAAATGAGGGTGTAAAAATGAAAAGAAAATGGGAACGTACTGCTCCCATTTTCTTTTTGCGGAAAAACCGAACGAATTAATTGCGTGCCGGGTAAACACCGTACATGCAGATGATCTGGTTCATGCCGATCACCGGGCGCAGGTTGCTGTACGGCGTGTTGCTGCCCGTCGACGTCATGGTCAGGTTGCCCTGGAGCGGCGCCATGTTGACCGAAGGTGAGCTCACGTACGGGCTGATGCCGTTGCTGTCACGTGCGTACACGGCCGTGGTTGCAGTAGCCGTGCTCGAGTCGCTATCGGTAGCCGGGTTTGCGGCAGTGACTGCCACCGGGTGAACGTGCGCCGGCATTTGAGTGACGTTGAGCGTAGTGGTTTCTACACCGCCGACCTGTCCGAGCGAATATTGGGAAAGGCCCGGTCCTTGTCCAACGCCGACGATCACGCGGCCGGCGAGATTAGGAAGACCGAAAGTGGTGGTGCCGTTGCCGCCGTAAACCGTTCCGAGGATCGAGAACAGCGCGGTGTTGCTGGCGATATTGATGATCTGCCCCTGGCAGAATGCCCAGTTCTTCGGTGCAAAGTTGCCGGCGAACATGGTAACGTATCCGATTACTCCTTCCATTTTATGAAGAGTGTTTTGAAGGTTAGAATTAGGTTAGTTGCGGCTCGGGAAAATTCCTTCTACGGCAATGACGTAATTCATCGCCAGGTAAGGTTGGATAATCGAAACCGGTTGGTTGCCACCTGCGATCGGCGTAGAGCTGATGCTGGAGTAAGGGCCCATTTGCTGGCCGTCGCTGGCGTTGGTATAGACGGTAGATCCCGAAGCCGGGAACGCATTCTGCGGATTGCTAACGCCCGAGGTAGTAGCGGTCGAAGCGGCCTGTGCTACCGAGAACGAAATCTTCGAGTGGTTGTGCGTCGGAAGGTTGATGGAGAGCAGCGTCACACTTTCCGTTCCGGCCATTTCGCCGAGTGTGTAATAGCTCAGGCCCGGGCCCTGTCCGGCATGAACGGCTGTGCGGCTGCGAAGGTCCGGCAGAGCGAACGTGTTTTGACCGTCGCCGCCGTATGTGGTGCCGATCAGCGCATATAAAGCGTCGTACTGGGCAATAGCAAGAAGCTGGCCCTGGCAGAACATCCAGGAGCGTGGGGCAAAGTTGCCGGCAAACACCGCAACGTTACCGAGATAAGGTTCAATAAACATGGGAATATCTTTTTGGAGTTTGGCGAATGAGTTAGTTACGTGACGGGAAGATGCCGTACATGCAGATGACGTAGTTCAGCACGGTATACGGCGTGAGAATCTCGAAAGGCTGATTCCCGCCGGCAGTACCGATCGTGGTGGAAATGATCGTCGGGCCCTGCATCGTGATGCCGGAAGTTGCTGTTGCCGAATAACCATTGGCAATCTGGCCGGGGTAATTGCCTACGGAAGCGAGCTCATCCGCACTGTTGCCCCCGCGCGGCGTAACGTTGATGTTGCCGTTGTGCACGTGAGCAGGAATATTCGGGATGGTGAGCGTGACGCTTTCCGTACCCGTCACTTCGCCGAGCGTGTAATTTGAAAGACCCTGGCCGGTGCCTACCGGAACGCGGCTTTGCATATTCGGGAGTGCAAAGGTGTTGATGCCGTTGCCGCCGTATGTAGTGCCGAGCAGCGAAAAAAGCGCCTGGTTCTGTGCAATCGGCAGCAGCTGCCCGTTGCAGTAGGCCCAGTTCTTGGGTGCGAAGTCGTATGCCACCATGGTTACGACCGCCATTACTCCTTCCATAGAGAAAAGTTTAAAGGTGAATTGATTGGGTTATAGAGGTTAGATGAATGATGCTAATGTAGAAAAGGAAATCAAATAAAAAATTTTTGTGCAGTAAAATCAAGAAATTATTTATTCCGGTAACGATTGATTTACGCGGAATAAAATCGATTTCCGTATCGTATGAGTAATGAATTGCTGTTTCTTTGATGCGCACGCCATGAACGTCCGAATTCCTTTTCGCCTGCAACCCGATACGAAAGGACAACCGCAATTCCAATGGTTGAATTCCGGCGCAACATTCTTTACCGATCCTTTTTTCGAAGAAACAATCACGCGGCTTTACGGTCTTCCGGAAAACGTGCGACCGTACCCGGTCACGAACGTGGCGGAATTGCTGGCTGCAGGAAAAGCCGTTGATGCAGTTTTACCAACTGCTTTCATCTTTCACATCTCACGCTGCGGTTCTACTCTGCTCTCGCAATTGCTGTCGCTCGACGAACGCTGCATCGTGCTTTCCGAAGTTCCGCTGCTCGATGCGATCCTGCGTTTTTCTTTTTCATCGCAGCAATCCTTTCCCGAGAAAGAGATCTTCGATGCGGCGCTGCGGCTGCTCGGGCAAAAGCGAACGGGCAAAGAGCAATTTCTCTTTATCAAGGCCGACAGCTGGCACACGATGTTCTACGGGCGTTTGCGTGAATGGTACCCGCACGTTCCGTTCTTCCTGTTGCACCGTTCCCCACGGGAAGTGATGCGCTCGCATCTGAAACAAAAAGGAATGCACGCGGTGCCCGGCGTCATCGAGCCGCAGGTGTTCGGCTTCGGTGCGGAAGCGTTGCTGGAAACCGATCTTGATCGTTATCTCGCGAACGTGCTGCATGCGTATTTCGAAAAATACAACACGATCCTTGCGCAGGATAAAAATGCGTTTCCGCTCAGTTATCACGACGGCGCCGCGAAAATGGTGGAAGATGTTGCAACGCGCTGCGGGATCGTTTTCTGTGAATCCGTGCTTTCCGCCATGCAACAGCGCGGGCAGCAGCATTCGAAGGATCCGCAAAAGGTGTTCTCAGAAGAAAAAACAAACGCCGGAGATGCGTTTGCATTCCCGGCGCTGGAAGAATTATTTCAGCAGCTGCAGCGCAGCCGTGTGATCGGTTAAGCGACGTACATCACTTCTTTCACCGCCTTCACCGTTTTCGCTACGTTCGGCAGCGCCACTTCGATGAGCGTGGGCGCGTACGGTAGCGGAACGTCGGCGGAAACTACGCGGCGCACAGGAGCGTCGAGGTAATCGAACGCATTTTTCTGCACGTGGAAAGCGATGTCGGTGGAGATGCTGGCGAGCGGCCACGCTTCTTCGACGATCACGAGGCGGTTCGTTTTCTTGACGGAACGAACGACGGCTGCGTAATCGATCGGGCGAACGGAACGCAGGTCGATGACTTCGGCGGAGATGCCTTCTTTCTCGAGCTCTTCCGCCGCTTTCAATGCCACTTTCAGGATCTTGCCGAAAGAAACGATGGTAACGTCCGTGCCTTCACGCTTGATATCCGCCACGCCGATCGGCAGGAGGTATTCGCTTTCGGGCACTTCGCCTTTATCGCCGTACATGAGCTCCGACTCCATGAAAATCACCGGGTCGTTGTCGCGGATGGCGGTTTTCAGAAGTCCTTTCGCATCGTACGGGTTGGCTGGCACCACGACTTTCAGGCCGGGGCAGTTGGCGTACCAGCTTTCAAACGCCTGCGAGTGCTGCGCGGCGAGCTGCCCGGCGTTACCGGTCGGTCCGCGGAAAACCATCGGGATGTTGAATTGTCCGCCCGACATTTCCAGCATTTTCGCTGCGGAGTTGATGACCTGGTCGATGGCGACGAGGGAGAAGTTGAAGGTCATGAATTCCACCACCGGGCGCAGTCCGTTCATTGCGGCGCCGACAGCGATGCCGGCAAAACCGAGCTCGGCGATCGGCGTATCGATCACGCGTTTCGGTCCGAATTCGGCGAGCATGCCCTGGCTGACTTTGTAAGCGCCATTGTATTCGGCGACTTCTTCGCCCATGAGGAAAATCTTTTCATCACGGCGCATTTCTTCTGAAAGGGCCTCGCGCAGAGCTTCACGGAAAGCAATCGTTCTCATTGATGGTGGATTGTTTGGGTAGCAAATGTAAGGAATGTGCCGATATGCTGATGTGCCGATTCGCGCGGGGCGGTGCGCATTGAAAATTGAAGATTGATAATTCTGCTGCGCATTCTGCAATTGGAATCAGGTTATTTTTACACGATACCCATCCGCAACACGCAACACGTACCACGCAACTCTCTCATGCGAAAACGCAAATACAATCTGCTTCAGCGCATTTTCATCAAGGCGAACTCCGTCCTCTATACGATGGTCGGGAAGCTTGTTGATGCGTTGACGCGCAAGGGATGGTGGGGCGAATTTCCTTATGAGGTGAAAGGGCATTTCGGCGATGTGATCCGCGTGGAGCATGCGTACCCGGAAAATTTTCAGCCGGGACAGGAAGCGTTGTTTGATGAATGGAAAAGCTACGATACGTTTCCGCACGATTTGTTTTTTGCGAAAGACGCGTGGCTGACGAGCGACGGCGCGGTGCTGAAGAAACGATGGACGTTCATTCGTGCGCTGCCGCACCCGGTCTTCCGGTTTCAGTTCGGGATGCTGTACAATTGGAAAGTGCGGTTGTTTTACCGGGAATTCAAAACGGATCCGGCGAAAAAATATTTGCTGTTTTACGACAACTGGTCGTGGAATAATTATTTCCACTGGATCATCGATGCGCTGTGCCGCGCGGAGCTGGTCAGGGAAAATGTGAAGGAGCATTTTACGATCGTGCTGCCGGAAGCTTCGCCGAAATTCCTGACGGAAACGTTGAAGCTGTATGGCTACACCGACTTCGAATATTTGCCGGAACGTTCGCGCACGCGTATTGCGCAATTGTACGCAATGAACTACGCTGCGTGGAGCGGACAGCAGCACCCGGTGATCCTGCGGCGCATGGTGGAATTCGTGAAGTCGAAAACGATTGCTGATGTTATTCCGGAGAAGAAGCGCCGCATTTACGTGAGCCGCGCGAAACAATTCTCACGCCGCGTGGAAAACGAAACTGAAGTGGAGACGGTGCTGCAATCGTTCGGCTTTGAAACGATCTATTGGGAAGGAATGCCGTTTGCCGAACAGGTGCGCACGATGCAAAGCGCGGAAATCTTCGTGACGAGCCACGGCGCCAACATGACGAATTTGATTTTCCTGCCGAACGGTGCGAAGATCCTCGAGCTGATAAACGACCGCAAACCGAACTTCTGTTACTGGTCGGTGGCGGATTCGCTGGGGCTCGATTATTATTACCAACTCTGCGCAATCGGCGCGGCGGATCATGTGCGGGTGGAAGTGGAAGTGCTGAAGAAAAACCTGCAGCAATTGACAAAATAAATTCGCCGCAGAGACGCTGAGGACGCAGAGGTCTCCGCGGTCTCTGTGCCTCTGCGGCGAAATCCATTTATTTCATTTTGCTCTTATCCATGTGGAGCACGTTCCAGCGGTGGCCGTCGATGTCGGTGAAGCCGCAGCCGTACATCCAGCCCTGGTTCCAGCCGGGTTTTCCGAAGACTTTTCCGCCGGCGGCTTCCGCGTTTTTAGCGAAGGCGTCGACTTCTTCGGGGCTTTGCGCGTCGAAGGAGATCATCGTTTCGTTGCCGTAATCGACGCTGGTGACGCCGGAGAAACTTTTGAAGAGCTCTTCGCTGCAGAACATGACGTTGGTGTCGCCGATCTTCGTACCCTGCATGGGGCTTTGCGCGTCGAAACGGTCCATGAAGGTGAAGCCGAGCGCTTCGAAGAATTTTTTGGTTTGCAGAACGTCCTTGCAGGGAAGGTTCAGCCAGAGTTCTTTTACCATGATTTAGAATGTATGATGTTTGGTGCTATGGAGAAATTGTTGCTTTTAACCACGGAGACACGGAGTTTCTAGCTAGCCCCGATAGGAGCGGAAAGCCCGGACGAAGGAGGACTTGCAGCGGATAGCGCCCGCCTGAATGACACAGTCGGGCAGGGGACTGTTGGCTCCATGAAATTGCGTACGCTGCTGCTTCTGAAAATTACGCGGCAGCGAATTGTACGGTTTCGTTTTTTGCTTTCGCGTTTTGCAGTCGATGCCAGCAAAGGTAAGAGACGACCAGCACGGCGAGCACGACGAGCGGGAAGAGCGACTGTGCGCCGAAACCATCGACGGCGGTGTGCGAGACGAAGGCGCTGATGAAGGCGATCGTAAAACCGAAGTACGCCCATTCTTTGAAACGTCCTTTGACGAACGGCAGGATGAGAGCGAGCGCGCCGATGACTTTGAAAACGGTGAGCAGGTTGCGGAAATAATCGGGATAGCCGAGGTGCGCGATGCCTTGTTTTGCAAGTTCTGTATTCGAGGTGAGCGCGGGCATGACGCCGTCAAACAAAAAGATGAGCGTGGTCGTAACCCAATAGGTGATCTTGATTGCTTTCATGGTTTAGCGGTTTTGTGATGTTTGAAAATGAAGAAGCCATTGATTGCCGAAACGGTCGGTGAAGTCGCCGAAGAGCGCGCCCCAGAACGTGTGCTCGAGCGGATGTGTTTTTTCTCCGCCTTCGGATAATTTTTCATAGAGCGAGCGGATCTGTTCTTCGCTGTCGCAGTCGAGCATGAGGGAAACGGCGTTGCCCTTGATGAGGCCTTTGTCGGGTGTCATGTCGGAAGCCATGAGCGACAAATTTCCATTGGTGAGCGTGGAATGCAGGATGTAGTTTTTGACGTGCTCCGGCATTTTGTCGGCCATGGGTGATTCGCCGATGGCCTGGAAAAACAGCTCGCCGCCGAGGCATTGCTGGTAGAAGTTCATTGCTTCGCGGCAATTGCCGTTGAAGGTGAGGTAGGTGGTGATGGATGCCATGCGATTTGATTTTTTTGAGCGGATCAACACTGCAAACATAGAGCGGCGATTTTCCCCCGGCGCTGTGTGATTCCGTCAATCGCGGGTGTTGATTGCGTCAGGCGGCTGATGTACTTTTGAAACAGAAACGAATCCGCTCTCATGAAAAACGTCGCTATCCTCGTGCCGGAATCTTCCGTGATGCAAGCCATCGCTGATCCGCGTTATCTCTTTACGGCAGTGAATCAATTTCTCACTGCTTCGGGAAAGCAGCCGCTGTTCAATGTGCAGCTCGTAGGCGCTACGAAGGAAGTGAAACTGGCGGACGGTGTGTTCACCGTGACGACGGACAAGCGTCTCGACGAAGTGGCGCAATCGGATCTCGTGGTGGTGCCTGCGCTGTTCGGCGATATGCAGCAGGCGATCAAAGCGAACGAAGCGCTGAAGCCGTGGATCGTGGAGCAGTATCGGCGCGGTGCGGAAGTGGCGTCGCTTTGTGTGGGCGCTTTTTTGCTTGCGTCGACGGGATTGCTCGACGGGAAAAAATGCTCGACGCATTGGGGCTTCACGAATGAATTCCGTCAATTGTTTCCGCTGGTGGAAGTGGTCGACGGCAGCATCGTGACGGAAGAGAGCCGTGTGTATTCGAGCGGCGGCGCGAATTCGTACTGGAATTTATTGCTGCATCTCGTCGAGAAATACACGGACCGTGAAACGGCGATCCTCGCTTCGAAATATTTTGCGGTTGACATTGACCGCGACAGCCAGGCGGCGTTTGCGATGTTCAAAGGACAGAAGGAACATTCGGATGAGCTCGTCCGCAAAGCGCAGGAATACATCGAAGCGAATTTCCAGGAGAAGTTTACGGTAGAGCAGCTCGCCGATATGTTCGCGGTTGGCCGCAGGAGCTTTGAGCGTCGTTTCCGTCATGCGACGAGTAATTCCGTGGTGGAATATATTCAGCGCGTGAAGATCGAAGCGGCGAAACGAAGCTTCGAGTCGAGCCGGAAAAATATTTCGGAAGTGATGTTCGACGTCGGCTACACGGATACGAAAGCGTTCCGCGTGGTGTTCAGGAGAATTACGGGGTTGACGCCGATCGAGTATCGCAACAAATACAACAAGCTGGCGGCAGTGAATTAAGCGCGGTTCGCTAATGCTGGCAGTGTTGCTTTCCCGTTTATTTCTTTGAACAGCCGGATGTAGGCTTCTTTGAATTTTTGTTCGGCCTTTTCCGGGAAACGATAGCCTTTCGGCCCGACGTAGATCTGGGCTTTTTTGGTGTCTCTGGTGATATTTCTTGTGTTGTTGTATTCGACCAGCCAGGCGTCGTAATGCTCCACTAATGCGTTGGCTTCCGTCAGCAGATCGGGAGGAATGTGATGGCCGTTTTCGAGAATGATGTCCCGTATCTTTTTGTTGGACGCGTAAATGATCTCGTCTTCAAAGTATTTATCGAACTCCTCCAGCCGGTCGTAGGCGTGGAATGCTTTTGACGTCCGGTTCAGATGAACATACACCTGCCCCAGTAAGGCTGCTGTTTCTTTTTTCCATTCGAGTCGCGCCGCTTCGACCCGCTCTTTACGGTTAAGAAAAAAGGTGACGATCGCGGACATTATACCGGCGATCAGCGCGCTCTCGAAAAGCGATTTTGCATCAATGGAAAACAGGGAACCTTCCGGCATTTGACAGGGCGTTGTTTCCTGCAATTTAGGAATTACCGGAAAAGGGAACCGGATGCTGCTTCGTGATTAATCCTTCGGATATTTTTCTTCCAGCGAGCGGATGATCGCTTCTGCTTTTTCCGGGTCGATTTTTCGCAGCAGGTAATCCAGCTTGGCTTCTTTGCGGTCGTCGCCTTCTTTCGAGGATGGTGAGCCGGTGTACCAGAGGAAGCTGAGGCCGACGATCTGCCAGATGAGCTGCAGGAATTCCGATTGCCAATTTTCCATCGTGTCGCGCATCGTTTGTACGAAATAATCATTGAACTGCGCGACGGTGTGGTGTTCGGCGGCATCCTGTTTAAACGCGTGCCAGCTGAAGGCCCAATGCGCGCCGAGCGAGAGGAGGAACAAGCCCATCGTCACCCAGAAGTAAGCTTTGCGTTTCCAGACAGACATTTTCATCGTGAGGAAATTTTTCACGATGAGGTTTCAACTTCGTTGCCAAACGGGGACAGGCGGCAGAATTACAATGAGAATCTACGTGGAATGCTACAGGGGAATTTTTTCTTCCGTGGAAATGCGGAAACGAAAAGGGGAAATTCTGCTGCTACTGGAAAAATGAACCACGGAGACACGGGGACACGGAGTTCTCGATACGCTCCGCTACTCGAACTGACCCCGTGCCCCCGTGTCTCCGTGGTTAAACTTTTTACGCGACTACGATTGCAGCCTAACCATGCAGCGGCAATCGTGATCGTCGAGGTACCATTCGACGCAGCAGCCCTGCGGGTCGAGATCGGGATGTTTCAGCAGTTCTGCGAAGATGCTTTCGAACTGCGCGAAATTTTTCGGGTAATCGTGCAGCGTTTGCGTGATGTAATTGCCTTTGCGGAGGATGAATTCCGGGAGGCCAAGCTGCTGCAGCTCGCCGGGCGTGGCTTCTTCCGCGGCAGCTTTGTAAATAATCTTCCCGTCGCGGCCGGGGAAAGAGATGCCGAAGAATTTTCGTTCGCCGGTGAGCGGTGCGAGCGCGTGAATTTTTTCCTGTGCGGCGCCGATGCCCATCGGGAACGAATCGGCTTCTACGTAGAACACGTGAATGTCGTGATCGAGCTGAAAGTTTTCCATGCCGCTAATTTCTATTCGCAGAAACGATAGCGCGCGTGCGGATCACGACAAACTTCTGTGTAGAATGCGACAGTTAATGCGTGACGAGAAATTTCCCGCGTGAAGCATGTTCGCCGGAAAGCAACGTATACTGGTAAACACCGGACGGCAACGTTGAAGTGGAAATTTCAAAGGAAGAACTGCCGTCGCCGATTTTTTCTTCGCGGATGAGACGACCGAACGCATCATAGATGGCGAACGTTTCGCCGTAGGTCGGTTGCGCGAGCTGCACGTGCAATTGCTCATTCGCCGGTTGCGGAAAAAGCGTGGCGGAATTATCGATCGATGAATTGGAAATTCCGGTGAGGCTGGTCTGGCAGGCGTAGGCGTCGATCACGAGCGTATCGCTGCTGTTGCCACCGGTGAGCGAGCGCAATTTCACCCAGCCGTAAAACGTATCCGTCGAAAGGATCACGCGTACGCCGAGATACGTGGAAGAAGAACCGAACGAGCTCATCGAGCAGTTGTAGCCGAAGTTGGTCGGGCTGCAACAATCGAAACCGCGGCGCGAGAACGTCAGGACCGTGTCTTTCCACGAATAATAGCGATCGATGTTCGTCATGTACGTGAATGGATTTGCCATCAGCTCGCGATAAGCAAACAGGGAGGAAACGTCATTGCCGAAACACGAATCAAAACCAAAATAACACGCCTGGTTCTGACCGAGCGGCTGCACCCAGAGTTTCTCTTCCCGCAAAGCGCTGCCCTGGTCGATGAACGTAGAACCGAAACGAAAATCATTTACCATGTCGCCGTTCACGTCCACGTCGAAGAGCGTAGTGTCTGTTGCGGCAGTTCCCGGAACGTACAGCGACGTGTCGGGAATGTCCTGGTAATAATCGTAGGTTCCATATTGGCCGGCGAAAATCTGCTGGCTGTGAAGCGTGGAGTAGAAGAGGGCGAAAACGGAAAGCGCAAGAATGCGTAAAGAGGTTTTCATGATTGGAGTTTGGAATTACAAGATAAGATTAACCACGGAGACACGGAGGCACGGGGTCAGTTCGAGTAGCGGAGCGTACCGAGAACCCCGTGCCTCCGTGTCTCCGTGGTTCACTTTTTTAATGCGCGCCTGTCGTATCCGTAAACGTCACTTTCACCGTGTAGCCGATCAATCCGAAAGGATGTGTCATAACACCACCGAGAAAAGAATTATTCGACATGAACGACAGCGATCCCGCGAGACGATAATGGTTCACCGACTGCGGATGATTTTTCTTGTTCATGTACGTAAGCCGTTGCTTGTTCGTTCCGCTCGTGTCCATGATCCACCAGTCGGCGCCCTGGATTTCGAAGGGGAAAATATCACAGCCGGCGCCGGTCATGTACACGAGCTTTTTCCCGTCGGGCGTATACGTGGCGGCCTGTGCGAAGCTTTCGGTGGTGAGGCGTTTCGTCTGGCCGTTGCGTAAATCGATCGTGTAGATCGGCGTGGTGAAAATGTTTTTGGTTTCGAAGGTGCTGTAGAACGAAATGTGCGTGTTGTCCGGCGAAATGCCGTCAAGCTCGTTGCAGGCGTCGATACCGCCGGGCTGGAAGGTGCGGATGTTCGTGAAATGCGGAACGCCCAGCGAATCGAAACCGAAATCGGCCACGCGGATCACGTAGGAGCCCGCCGCTAAATTCATGTCGCCGAACTTCGGTGCTTTCACGCGCTCGCTCCACGCGAAGAGTTTTCCATCCTGCGAAACCGCGCTGTGGATGATGCCGCTGTTGTAGTTGTTCGGCAGATTCGTCAGCGGCCAGGCTTTGCTGCCGTCGCGCGTCACCAGCCAGAGATCGGTGTAACCGCCGTAACCGGGAATGGCATCGGCGGGTTTGCGCTTGTGTCCGTTTTCTTTCGCGTAATCGGCTTTCTCGATGTAGCAGAACAAATACTTTCCCGACGGATGCCATTCTTCCGCCCATTGGTGGCGATCGCTGCGCCAGCCGGCATACGTCAGCGGCGTCTCGTTTTTGCCGAGCGTGTCGGAGAGGAAAATTTTGTAATTGTTTTTTTTGTCCGGCTTGCCGTAAGCCACCGTTTGCGTCGCTTTGTTGTAGATCGCGCCGATGGCCGAATCTTTCCAAAGTGTGATGGTGGCGATTTGCGCAGGAGCAACGAACGGAAACAGCAGCAGGAGGAAGAGGAGTTTTTTCATTGGGAACGGACAGCTTCATCAAAACGACTGCCAAAATCGAAATTAGAAAAAACCGCCGGCGCTGAACGCAGCAGAATTCTTCGCGATAAAAATTGCCGTCCGCTGGGAATTACGGAACTTTCATTTGGTAAACACCTGCTCTATGAAAACACTCTTCCTTATTCCCGCTCTGCTGTGGACGGCGACGGCCTTCTCACAGGAAATGGTTCCGAACGGCGATTTCGAACAAACGCTGGGCTGTCCGCACGACGCCAACCAGCTCGATTCCGTCGCGTATTGGATGAACACTTCGCCCGATGTGCAGAACAGCGGCACGCCGGATTATTTCAATGCCTGCGACACGTTCCTCGTCGACGTACCTGCCAATCCGTATTACGGTTACCAGGTGGCGCACAGCGGAAATGCGTATGCGGGAATCATTCTCTATACGCAGGCGTTCGGCGGCAATGTGCGGGAGTACATCGAGACGCCGTTCGTGCAGCCGCTCACGCCGGGTTTCCTGTATCACTTCGAGATGTACCTGAACGTGCCAAATAATTTTCTCTGGACGAGCGATGATATCGGCGTCTATTTTTCCGACACGGCGGTTACAAACGTCACCAATTGGGCGCCGCTCTCGCAGTTCGTGCCGGATATTGTGAATCCGCAGGGCAATGAACCGGACACTTCCGGCTGGATGCTCGTCAGCGGAAACTATTGGGCAAGCGGCGGCGAATCGTACATGATTATCGGCAACTTCCGCAACGATTTTCAGACGAGCGCTACGCCGGTGCACCAGGGCGGCAACCCTTACGCTTACGTGTACATCGACGATGTTTCACTGACACACGGCGTCGGCATCGAAGAAGTGAACAATCCGCACGGCGTAACCGTTTACCCGAACCCTGCCAATGAGCTGCTGCATTTTTCTGCTGTCGGCAATGCGCCGTTCGCTGTCCGCGTGTATGATCTTACGGGGCAGCTGCTGCAAACGGAAACGCTGATCAACGGCGGCGCGCTGGATGTTTCCGGTTATGCGCCCGGGATCTATCTCTACGAATTGCAATTCGCAAACGGCGATACGCAGAAAGGAAAGTTCGTGCGCGATTAACGGAACGGCGCCGGCTTACGCTTTCGGCAATTTTCCGAAATGCTGCAGCACCCGCATCGCGCGCAACGTATTCCAGCGGCTGGCTTCACCGGCTTTTTCCATCTCGAAATGCACGAGGCCCGGATGCTTCGCCGGTAATTTCCACTGGCCGGTTTCCATGCGCTTCTCCAGCAATACGTCGATCGCATCCTGCATGCGCTTGTCGTAACGAACACTGGCCGCACGGAAATAATCCAGCGCGCGAAGGATGTCGTAGAACCAGCGCGTGGGATAATATAACCGCAAAAATTCCGGGCGGATGATCTTCCCGGTTTTATCCGAACGGAAAAGCCGATGGATCAAAATGAATTCGCGCGAGGTTTTCGCGGCACGTTTCAGCTCCGGCAGCCGGTACGTGTAACCGTTCGATTCGTATTCGAGAATTCCTTCGAGCACGGAAAGCGTTGTATGCAGCGAGCTGTGCACCGCGCCGTGCTGGTTCGACTGGCAATTGAAACCGCCGTCGGGCATCGCTTGTTCCAGCAGGAAATCGACAACGGAATGCAGCCCGTTTTCTTTGACGCCGAAATAGCAGGCGTAATTCATCACCATGCCGTTCACGCAGACGTCGCTGTTTATCACCGTGCGTGCCGGGTTGATGCCGCCGTCGCTGCTTTTTTCATGAGCAAGAATATGTTCTGCCGTTTCGCGAAGCGCAGGAAGTTCCGGTGAAATGCCCAGCAGTTTCAAATCCAGCATCGTGTAATGCGTCGACGTCCACTTGGGCTGGTAAAACGATTTTCCCCAATAACCGTTCGCATTGCGCAGCGCAAGAAACTGTTTGCCCCAGCCTTCCGTCGCAATACGTTTCTGCAGCGAAATTTCTGTTTTGCCCGTGAGATCACGCAGTGCCTGGAAGCGGATGGAAACATCGCCCTGCAGCAGCCAGTCGAGCAGTTCGGCGTTGGTCATTGGTCGCGCGGTTGTTTGAATTGCAAACCTTCTTCCGCGAGCAATGATTTCATCGTGCGGATCACTTTATCGCCCACGCCGTGCAGCGCAGCGATTTCCCGTTCCGTGTATTTCGCAAACTGCTTTAGCGTGGAAATGCTTTGGCCACGGAAGTTACACCGGAAAATTTCATGCGGAATCAATTCTGCGTAACGCTTTCAGTGCTCCAGAGCTTGTCGGGGAACGTGAGGATAAATGTCGTGCCTTCGCCGTAGTCCGACTTGAAATCGATGCGGCCCTTCAGCAGTTCGACGTAGCGTTTGACGATCGTCAGGCCGAGGCCGGTGCCCTGGATGTTGATCGCATTGGCGGCGCGGAAAAATTTCGTGAACAGGTTTTTCTGCTCCGCTTCCGGGATGCCGATACCGCGGTCGGCGACACGGATGCGCAGGTAACTGCCGCTGATCTCTGAAATCAGCTCGACGTCCTGTTCGGAATATTTGATCGCGTTCGACAGCAGGTTCAGCAGCACGTTGCGTATGATGCGTTTGTCGAGCAGCACGTCGTTCCTGCCGGAATGCCGGATGATGATCGACTGGCCGTTCTTGCACATGCCGTCGAGCTCTGCTGCAACTTCACGAAGAAATTCATGCAGGTTGAAACCGTCCTGCACCGGCTCGATCTTTCCCTGCTCGAGCTTTTCCAGCGAAAGAAAATCGTCGAGGATGCCAGTGAGGTTGCTGACGGAAGACTTGATGCGGTTGATGTGTTTGTCGAGCTTGTCGTACTGCTGCACTTTGTGGTAACCGTCGATGAGGCTCGTAGAGGAAAGGATGCTGCTCAGCGGTGTGCGGAATTCGTGGGAGGCGATCGATACGAAAGCGCTTTTCATCTGGTTGCTTTCTTTTTCGCGCTCGAGCGATTCCACCAGCTCTTTCGTTCGTGCAGCAACGGTATGCTCGAGGTTGTTGCGCACTTCGATGTTCTCGATAGAAACCGCGGTGATGTCGGCGAGCGCCTGCAGCAGCTTCACTTCTTTGTCGGAAGGACGATACTGCTTCGCCCAGTAATTCCCGATCGCGCCCAGCGGGTTCATTGTACGGATCGGCACCATCGCGAGGCTCCTGACGAACGTGGGACGGTACGCGTCAACCGGGATGCGTTCGTCGGAGTAAATATCTTCGATCACGACGGATTGCCGGTGGATCATCG
>CAMLEF010000063.1 GCA_946478675.1 uncultured Flavobacteriales bacterium
GTATTGATGTTTTCGCCGAGATTTTCCGCTTTGCCGAGCGAGCCGTCGCTGTTGATCGTCGCACGGTAAAGATCCGTAGCGCCGCGACCGCCGGGCATATCGCTGACGAAATACAACGTTTTGCCGTCGGGAGAAAGTGCGGGATGGCCCACGGAATATTCATCGCTGTTGATGGCGAGATTTTCTTCTTTCCATTCGCCGTCCACGTTCGTCGCGCGGTAGATCTTCAGGTTGTTGATGCCTTTGCTGTCCTTGCGGAACTTGCGGTGGAAATAATTATTGCGCGTGAAGTACATCGTTTTTCCGTCGGCGGTAAAGCAGGCCGGTCCTTCGTGGTAACGCGTGTTGACAGCGTGCGTGAGCGGCGCAACATTATTCAGCATTCCATCGGCATCACGATCGGCGACGTACAAATCGAGGAACGGCATATCGTTCCAGGTATGCACATTGCGCACGCTGACTTTATCGATGCGCGAAGAAGCGAACACGACTTTGTTGTTCATGAACGCTGCGCCGAAATCCGACTCTGTAGTATTCGACATCAGGTCGTACACATAGAAGTACGGTTCCTGCTGCGTGAGCTTCTCGTAATAATCCGCGTTGGAAGCATAGAGCTGCGCGCGCTTGTCATCACCGTTGAGCGCATAATATTTCGACATCCACTGCTGGCTTTCGGCGTATTTGCCGCCGGCACGCAAGGCTTCCGCATAATGCAGCATCGACGAAGGCGTGGGATGCGCGCCGGTCGCTACTTTCTGGTACCACGTTTCGGAATTCGCCGGGTGGCCCATCAGGCGATAGCAATCACCGAGGCGTTCGTACACGTGATCATTGCCTTTTTTCATCGCAGCGCGCGAATAGAAATCGGCGGCTTTGACGTAAGCGAGACGATCGAAATATTTATCGCCGCGTTTTTCCGCAAACGATTGCGAAAAGACCATGGTCGGCAGCAACACGAGCACCGAAGCGACGAAGAAGAGCTTTTTCATTTTCCTTCTTTGAAAAAAATTAGAAATAACGCGGTGAACGCAGCTTGTCCTGCTTGTTGAGAAAGTCGTAGCTGAGCATCACTTCCACGGTGCCGTTGTTCACGTTCTGCAGTCGCGTCGAAGTGTAGTCGTACGAAATGCCTGCACGGAACTGGCTGGAGAACTGGTAACCGGCCATGCCGTAGTAGCTGTCTTTGTAACGCATGCCGCCGCCAATCGAAAAGCGATCGCGCACGAGCAGTTCCAGCGTTGCATCAACAGACAACGGCGCGTTCTGCACCACTTTTACCTGCGCAGTCGGCTTCAGCTTCAGCTCGGAGGAAATCGGGATGACACCGCCGGCGATGAAGAACATGTGACGCAGTTCCATCACGGATGCCGTGTCGTTGCCGCTGCCGCCGAGATTGAATTTGTTCTGGATGAGTCGCGGCGCGCTGGCACCGACGTACCAGCGATCGTGATGCAGGTAAATGCCTGCGCCGAGGTTCGGGCGGATCACGCTTTCCATCGTGCTGCCGGTGAACGACGGATCATTCGCGGTGATCGTGTGCAGGTCGGCGATCTTCGGCTGGAACCAGTTGAGACCGGCTTTCAATCCGAAGCTCAATTTGATCGTTTCCGTCAGTCGCACGCTGTACGAATAATCGGCGTAGAAGAACGTCTGGTTCAGCGGACCGATGCGATCGTTGACGACGGAAAATCCGACGCCCATTTTACGATTGCGCAGCGGCGTGTGAATGGCTACCGTCTGCGTGGTCGGCGCCCCGTCGAGACCGACCCATTGCTGGCGATGAAGCGCGCTGATGTTCAACACGTCGCGGCTGCCTGCATACGCCGGGTTGACGCTGAGCGTGTTGTACATGTAGTGCGTGAACTGCGGATCCTGCTGCGCGCTGAGCTGAGCTGCGGCGCCGGGCAGAAGAATGCCGATGAGAATATAGAGAAGTCGTTTCATTGCTTTCTGTTTTTTGATCCGTCGTTTACTTATTTGCGATTGACGAAAATGTAACCGGAGATCGTTTTGCTGCCGTCGCCGAGATCGATCACGTAGAAGTACGTGCCTTCCGGAACTGTGCCGCTGCCCGTGCTGAGATCACCGCTGTTGGTGCCGTCCCAGCGTACCGTGTTGTTGTCGTAACCTGTTCCTTCATACACCAGGTTGCCCCAGCGGTTGAAGATGGTCACCTTGTTGTTCGGGTATGACGTGATGCCTTTGATCTCGAAAATGTCGTTGATGCCGTCACCGTTCGGCGAGAAGCCTGCCGGGATGTCGAGACCGCACGGATTCGGATCACAGCCGTTCAGCGGGTTGCTGCCACCGGCAAGCTCAGTTCCGTTAGAGAGACCGTCGCCATCGCAATCCAGCGCGTTCCATGCAGAGCCCGGAGTCATCGTCTGGCTCTGTACGAGATAGCTGCACGGATCATTCGGGTTGGTATTATCCGTCACTTCCGTACCGTTGGCTACGCCGTCACCATCACAATCCGCTGCGCTCCATTCTCCGCCCTGCGGCAGGGTGATGCCGGAAGCAACATAGGAGCAGGGATCGTTCGGGTTGGTGCCATCGGCAACTTCCGTTCCGTTCGTTACACCATCACCGTCGCAATCGGCAGCGTTCCATGCGCCGCCTTGCGGGAGTGTGACGTTTCCGGAAACATAAGAACAAGGATCGTTGGAATTCGTGCCGTCGGTGATTTCAGTGCCGTTCGTAACACCGTCGCCGTCGCAATCCGCAGCGCTCCATGCACCGCTCGGCGTGAGCGTAATGTTGGCAGCCACATACGAGCAAGGATCGTTCGGGTTCGTGCCGTCAACGATTTCCGTTCCGTTCGTTACACCATCACCATCGCAATCCACAGCGTTCCATGCGCCGCCCTGCGCCAGGGTAATGTCAGCAAGGACGAGTGAACAAGGATCGTTCGGGTTCGTGCCGTCGACTACTTCTGTTCCGTTGGTTACACCGTCACCATCGCAGTCCGCAGCGTTCCATGCGCCGCCTTGCGGAAGCGTGATGTTTCCGGAAACATAAGAACAAGGATCGTTGGAATTCGTGCCGTCGGTGATTTCAGTGCCGTTCGTAACACCGTCGCCGTCGCAATCCGCAGCGCTCCATGCACCGCTCGGCGTGAGCGTAATGTTGGCAGCCACATACGAGCAAGGATCGTTCGGGTTCGTGCCGTCAACGATTTCCGTTCCGTTCGTTACACCGTCACCATCGCAATCTGCTGCGTTCCATGCACCGCCCTGCGCCAGGGTAATGTCGGCAAGAACGAGTGAGCAAGGATCGTTCGGATTGGTGCCGTCGACTACTTCCGTTCCGTTCGTTACGCCGTCACCATCGCAATCCGCTGCGTTCCATGCGCCGCCTTGCGGGAGTGTGACGTTTCCTGCGAGATACGAGCAAGGATCATTCGGGTTCGTTCCATCAGCGTTCTCTACATAATCGGGAACACCGTCGCCATCCGAATCACAAGCCGAGAAGATGACCAGCACCGTATCGGAAGAGGAGGCGCAAACGCCGTTCGTGATCGTCCACGCAAAAGAATAAGTTCCGGGACCGAGGTTGGAGATCGCGGTAGACGCGGAAGAAGGAGAGCTGATCACGGCAGTAGTCGGGCCACTCATCTGCGTCCAAATGCCGGTTCCCGAAACAGGAACGTTTGCATTCAACGTTGCGGTAGTCGTACAAACCGCCTGGTCGGCGCCGGCTGCAGCAACCGTAGCCGGAGCGTCAACTGTAATCTGCACGGTGTCGACTGAAGAGAGACAAACGCCGTTGGAAATCGTCCATTGGAACACATACGTTCCTGCTGCAGTCAAACCGTTGACGGCCGTCACCGCCGAGCCCGGTGCAGCAATCATTGCAGTTGCGGGGCCGCTGATCTGCGTCCACTGTCCATTGCCGATTGCCGGTGTATTTCCGTTCAGCGTGGCATCTCCGGGGGCTGCGCAGACGGCTGTGTCGTTTCCTGCCAGCGCCGTAGTCGGCAGATCATACACAACAACCTGCATCGTGTCGTTGCTTGCAGAGCACGGTGCGTTGTCGATCGTCCAGACGAAGGTGTACGTTCCGGCAACGAGGTTCGTCATCGGTGTCGTTTCCGAAGACGGTGTCGTAATCGTTGCAGTATTCGGACCGCTGAGCTGCGACCAGGTTCCTGTTCCAACCGCCGCGGCATTCGCGCTCATCGTGGCAGACGTTGCTGCGCAAAGCGATTGATCGGCTCCGGCGTTTGCAATCGTCGGCGGATCCATGACGCTGATCTGCATCGTGTCGCTGCTCGCAGAGCAAACGCCATGGGAGATCGTCCAGGCGAAGAGGTAAGTGCCGGAAGTCGTAAGCGCGGTTACAGTCGTTGTTTCAGAAGAAGCAGACGTGATCGTTGCAGCAGGACCGCTTACCTGTGTCCAGGCGCCTGCACCAACCGTTGCTGCGTTCGCCGTCATCGTGACGGAACCCGTCGTCGTGCAAACAGATTGATCGGCACCGGCAACAGCAGTCGTCGGCATTTCATCAAACGTTACGTTGACCGACGAGGAAGAAGCCGTGCACGGCGAATTCGCGATCGTCCACTCGAACGTGTAGGTTCCGTATGCGCTGACCGTAGCGGTTGCGGCAGGATCGTTGGCATTCGAGAACGTCGTTGTGCCGGGGCCGGCAGTTTGTGTCCACGTGCCGGTGCCGCTCGTAACAGTATTGCCCGCGAGTGTTGCAGCAAGACCGCAAATCGCCTGCGTTGCTCCTGCGTTCGAGATCGTCGGCAAGCTGCTCACGGCAACTGTTGTTGTTCCGACGCCGGAAGTACAACCGTTCGTCGTGACCGTGAGGCTGTAGGTGCCGGCATCAGCAGACGTTGCGCTGGCGATGACCGGGTTTTGTAACGAAGAAGAGAAGCTGTTCGGGCCCGTCCATGCGTACGTCGCACCTGCTACGGCAGGCGTAGAGAAATTGATCGCGTTGTTTTCGCAGACCGGCGAGTTGCTGGAAACAACCGGCGTTGCAGGAGCAGTGTTCACGACTACAGCCGTTGTACCGACAGCAGAAGTGCAACCGGTCGTGGTAATGGTGAGGCTGTACGTACCGGACATTGCGGTCGTCGCGTTCGTGATCGACGGATTTTGCAACGAGGAGGAGAAGCTGTTCGGGCCTGTCCACGAATACGTGGCGCCAGCTACTGCAGCAGTCGAAAGGTTAATCGTATTGCCCGAGCAAACCGGTGAGTTGCTGGAAGCTGTCGGCGTTGCAGGCGTCGTGTTCACGACAACAGCAACTGTTCCGATGCCAGAAGAACATCCGTTCGTCGTAATCGTTACGCTGTACGTGCCGGACATCGCCGTCGTCGCGTTCGTGATCGCCGGGTTTTGAACAGATGAAGAGAAGCTGTTCGGGCCTGTCCACGAATAAGTCGCACCTGCCACTGCGGGAGTAGAGAGGTTGATTGTGTTGCCCGTGCACACCGGTGAGTTGCTCGAAGGCGCAGGCGTTGCCGGTGTCGTGTTGACGACTACTGTTGTTGTTCCGACTGCAGATGAACATCCGTTCGTCGTGACCGTTACGCTGTACGTTCCGGACATTGCGGTCGTTGCGTTGCTGATCGTCGGGTTCTGAACAGACGATGCGAAGCTGTTCGGGCCCGTCCACGAATACGTCGCGCCGGCTACTGCAGGAGTCGAAAGGTTGATCGTGTTACCCGAGCAAACCGGCGAGTTGCTGGAAGCTGTCGGCGTTGCAGGCGTCGTGTTCACGACAACAGCAACTGTTCCGATGCCAGAAGAACATCCGTTCGTCGCAACCGTTACGCTGTACGTTCCGGACATCGCCGTCGTCGCGTTAGTGATCGCCGGGTTTTGCAGCGATGAAGAGAAGCTGTTCGGGCCCGTCCACGAATACGTCGCTCCTGCTACTGCAGGAGTCGAAAGGTTGATCGTGTTGCCCGTGCAAACCGGCGAGTTGCTGGAAACGGAGGGCGTTGCAGGCGTTGCGTTCACGACAACCGCAGCTGTGCCGACAGCAGAAGTACATCCGTTCGTCGTAACCGTTACGCTGTACGTTCCGGACATCGCCGTCGTGGCGTTGGTGATCACCGGGTTCTGCACCGATGAAGAGAAGCTGTTCGGGCCCGTCCACGAATACGTTGCGCCCGCTACTGCAGCAGTCGAAAGGCTGATCGTGTTGCCCGAGCAAACCGGTGAGTTGCTGTTCGCGGTCGGCGTTGCGGGCGTCGTGTTGACGACAACTACCGTGGTGCCGATTCCGGAAGTACAACCGTTCGTCGTAACCGTGACGCTGTAAGTACCTGCCATTGCGGTCGCCGCATTGCTGATCACGGGGTTTTGTAAAGAAGAAGAGAAGCTGTTCGGTCCCGTCCACGAATACGTGGCGCCCGCTACTGCAGCAGTAGAGAAGTTGATCGTGTTGCCCGTACAAACCGGCGAGTTGCTGGAAGCCGTCGGTGTTGCAGGTGTCGTGTTCACAACCACTGCGACCGTGCCGACTGCAGACGTACATCCGTTCGTCGTGATAGTAAGGCTGTACGTTCCCGACATCGCTGTCGTTGCGTTGGTAATCGCCGGATTTTGCAGCGCTGAAGCGAAACTGTTCGGACCGGTCCACGAATACGTTGCGCCGGCTACTGCTGTAGTCGAGAGGTTGATCGTATTGCCTGTGCACACCGGCGAATTGCTGAGCGGCGAAGGCGTTACAGGAGTTGAATTGACAACCACAGCAGTAGTGCCGACTGCGGAAGCACAACCGTTCGTCGTAACCGTTACGCTATACGTACCGGCCATAGCCGTCGTTGCATTGGTGATCACCGGGTTCTGCACCGATGACGCGAAGCTGTTCGGTCCCGTCCAGGAATACGTTGCGCCGGCTACTGCAGGTGTAGAAAGATTGATCGTGTTGCCTGAACAAACCGGTGAGTTGCTGCCGGCCGTCGGTGTTGCAGGCGTTGTGTTCACGACAACAACCGTGGTGCCGACGCCGGAAGTACATCCGTTCGTCGTAACCGTCACACTATAGGTGCCGGCCATTGCGGTCGTTGCGTTCGTGCGCGCCGGGTTCTGGATCGCGGAAGCGAAGGCAGAAGGTCCCGTCCAGCTGTATGTTGCACCCGCGACTGCTGTAGTCGAAAGATTGATCGTGTTACCGGTGCAAACGGGTGTATTGCTCAACGGCGAAGGTGTTGCCGGTGTTGTATTCACGACAACAACTGTGGTGCCTACGGCAGAAGTACATCCGTTCGCGGTCACCGTTACGCTGTACGTTCCGGCCATTGCGATCGTAGCGTTCACGCGTGTCGGGTTCTGCAACGCGGATGAGAACGAAGAAGGTCCCGTCCACGAATACGTTGCGCCGGCTACTGCTGACGTTAAAAGATTGATCGTATTGCCTGAGCACACCGGCGAGTTGCTCGAAGGTGCAGGCGTTGCAGGCGTCGTGTTGACAGCTACAGTGGTCGTCATCGTAAAAGAGCACGTCGATGACGGCATGCTCACGACGCAGGTGTACGTGCCCGCCATGGCTGCCGTCGCATTCGCGCGTGTCGGGTTGGCGGCAGAAGAAACAAATCCGCCGGGGCCCGTCCACGAATACGTTGCGACACTCGATGACGGCGAGGAAGTAAAGCTGATCGTGCTGCCCGTACATACCGGCGAATTGCTGGCGATAGAAGGTGGTGAGCATGAAGCTGCGCTGATCGGTGTATTGGTGGTGCCGGGGACAGGGCAACCCGAACCGTCGAAGATGTCGGGGTTACTGCCGTTGCTCCAGGCATTGCCGGAAACGTTACCCGTTCCGAAAATATACGAGCGGTTGTTGATGATGTTGTCGCATTGCAGCACTACACAATCGGTAGTCGCCATCGCGCGGAATTTGATCTGCGTACTGTCGGTACCGAGCGAAGAATTATTCATCTGCCCGCCGATCACCGAATTGGCCCCGGTCCCCACTCTCACCCTGACAACGCGTGATGCCGCAATATACTCGGCCTGGTCGTCGCCCGAAGCATCAGTTTTGTTGCCGCTGTTCGGACCGTAAGTGATCTTCAGCGATCCCGGAACATACACGGCGTTATATTCGAGCGTATCCGTGATGAACGTATTCACCGAAGGATCCGAACCGATGTTCTTGCCGACGATCGTGTATTCGAGAATATCGCCCGGCAAAACCGAACCGCCGTTCAAATCGACGACACGACAGGCCGCACGAAGGTCAGGCTCGTAAACGTCGATCGCCATCGTCACGACCTGCGTGAGGAAGGTTTCACCACCGGTTGTTAAGCGTAACGTAGCTGACGTTGCGCTGTTGCCGATGTAGTTTTTCGCTGCGTTGTTCGGAATAAAAATATCCGCGTCGTAACCGAGACTATTCGTGTATCCCGGGTTGATGAACGGCGAAACTTTCTGCACGCCATTATAGGAAAGCGTACTGTTGAAGATGTCGTTCGTCGGGTTAACGGCGTCGGAAATATTGACGAAGCCGCTGCCGCCGTTGAACATGAGCTGATCGCCCGTCGAGCTGCGATCGCCATCGTAGGTGACGTTACCTACTTCAAACGTTACAGGTCCGGAGAGCGGCGTCAAAAATCCGCTGACGGAAATGTCGGTGGTGGGATTGGAACCGGAAACGTTAGAAAGTCCGTTGAAGACCGTGAGGTTACGCATCGGCTGCAAATCGTTACGATAAACGACGACGATTGTCCACCCGCCGAAACGGTTCGATCCGCCGACACGCGCCGCAACGTTTGCGCAGGTGAATCGCGCATTCGTTCCTGACGCCTGTACGATGGTGGTAATGTCTTTGAAGCAATGATAAGTATCGAAACCGACAGCATTGTCCTGGAGCTGATCGGCCGTCAGGCTCACGTACGAGCCGTTGTTCACTTTCAGTTTCACCTGGTTGCGCGTAGCGTAATTCGCACCTGCGCTGGTCATCTCGCCGCCCCAGTACAAACCGGCCCACGAGATCTGGCTGCACAACGGAAGCGCAAGACTATCCGAAGAAGACGAGAACGTGGAGCCGTCCGCATCGATGTCAACGTACGCCGCAGTGAAACCGTTGTCGGTTGACGTTCCTGCAGGAGGAATTTCAGCACGGCCGGTTCCGCAGCTTCCTCCGCTGCAGGTTACCGACGTATTCGAGATATAGCGAATGCCGCCTTTCTGCGTTGTCTGGTAACGAATCGTAAAAGGAGTGATGACCTGGCTGAAGAGGGAAAAGCCCAGCAGCACAAAAAGACAGGTAAGTCTTTGTTTCATGAGATTGGAATAAGAAGCAGCGGAAATTGGGGTTCTGTTTGCTGCGGCAAAGGTATTCCATCCCTATACGGCACTTCGTGTTGCTCACCGGACAAAACCCGGACAAAAAGCGCCGTATGTAAACAAAGTCTTAAAGAATCTTACAGTAACGTCTTAAAGTAACATCGCGCATGATACACCGCAACTAAAACGCGATGATGTATTTCTCGAGGCTGTCTTCCGGCGCGAGGCCGAATTTTTTGCGGATGCGGTAACGGCTTTTTTCGACTGCAGCCAGCGACACGTTCATGAGGCTGGCGATGTCTTTGCTGCTCATGCCGGCTTTCACGAGCACACAGAATTTCAATTCTCCGGCCGAAAGATCTTCGTGCTTCCTGCTGAGCGAAGAAAGAAAATCTTTGTCGAGACGGCTGAACTGCTGGAAGAGCTCGTCCCAATAACCTTCGATGTTGATGAGGCCGTCGATGTGACGTGCGGCAGCCGTAGGATCTTCGCCACCATTAAGACGATCGCGAAGATTGATGAGCACTTCGTTCTTGCGCGAAAGCTGGATGAGATAGTCGTTGAGCTGCTTGCGGATCGCGTCGAGCTCGGTGTTCAGCACTCTCGCCTGCAATTCGGCCGTGAGCTTTTCCAATTGCACGCGCTCGTTGAAGCTTTTCTTCTGCTGCAAGGCCGAACGGATACGCGCAGTCAGCTCCACCGGCTCCGTCGGCTTGCGGATGAAATCCCACGCGCCCATCTCCAGCGCCTTCACGAGGTTGTTGGTCGACGTCATTACGCCGGTGTACATCAGCACGGGAATTTCTTTCCAGTCGTAATGCGCCACCATTTCCTGCAGCACCTGGAAGCCGTCCTTCACCGGCATTTCCCAATCGAGCAGCACGAGATCGACAGCACGCCGCCCGAGAATATCGATCACTTGTCCGCCGTGCGCAGCGGAAAGCACCTTGACGTTTTTCGCCAGCTTCATCACCGTGCTCACCACGAGTTCGCGGTTGCCGGGATCATCGTCAGCGACGAGAATGGTTTTGTCTTCGAAAATATTTTCTTCAGGCGCGTGCAAGGTCCATCAGTTTTTTGAATTGTTCGTCATTCGCATGGTACACCGCCTGCGAAACGCGGTTCAGCCAGTCGGCCAGCGCAACGGAATGACCGACATCAAATGTATCGATCAGCTTTCGCAATTCGGTTGTGTCAAAAATCTCGTAAGCGGAAAGCGCCGTCACGAATTCCGCAAGACGCTTCTGCTCATCGGGTGTCAATGCTACTGCGCGCAACGGCAGATTCTCTTCTGCTCCATCGAAAATATCCGCATCCGCCGCGTCTTTCAGCACGATCGTAAACTTCGCGCCGCCCGAAGGAACATTCTCCGCCGTGATCGTTCCGTCCATCTGCGTTACGAATTCATGCACGAGCATTAGCCCGAGGCCGCCGCCTTTCCGCGCAATATTGATCTGCTCTTTCTGCGCGAACAACTGCGACAGCGTTTCATCGTCGATGCCCGGGCCGTTGTCTTCGATGGTGATCAGCGCGTCCTTGTCTTTTTTGTCGACGCAGATGCGCACCGTTCCTCCTGCGGGAATATGCCGGATCGCATTCGAAAGAAGATTGCGCAGCACCACCTGCAGCAGGTTGCGATCGGATTGAATATGATCGACGCGAATGATTTTCGTGATGGTGATGCTTTGCGCGAGCGCCTGGTTGCGGAACAGCCGCAGCACTTCGTCGACCGTGGAAGTGACCTGCAGCGGCGCGCGGACCACGCTGATCTTTTCCTTCTGCAGGCTCACCCATTGCATGAGATTATCGAGCAGCACGTACGCTTTGCGCGAAGCTTCGTGAATTGCTTCCGCATTCGCCGCCACTTTCGTCAGGTCGTTTGACTTCACGCTCGACACGAGAATATTCGACATGCCGATGAGCGTGTTGAACGGGCTGCGCAGGTCGTGGCTGATGACGGACAGAAATTTTTCTTTCGTGAGATTCGCTTCCTGCAGCTCTTCGTTGTATTGTTCGATCAGCCGGTTCTTCTTGCGGATCTGGAAAAAGAAAAACAATCCGCCCGCTACGACGAACAGCAACAGGCCTGTGAAAGCATACAGCAATATTTTTTCCCGCTGCTGCTTGGCGACGACTTCGTCTTTGCGCGCCAGCTCCGCCTGCTGGTGCTCGATGCGGGATTTGTCGCGCAATTCTTTCACCACGCTTCCCGCCATGAGCCAGCTTTCGTCGAGTGTCTGCCCGCGCATCGAATCGCTTTCCTGGTGATACAGCATGCGGTAACGGTAATACTGCTCCTTGTTGCCGGCGGCGTCGAAATAATCCGCGTACAATTCGTACAACCGCAGGCGCATGTCGGGGCTTTGATGAACGATCGGCGTGGCGTCCATGCGGCGAATGCAGGCCAGCGCACTGTCATTCATTTTCTTTCCGAGATAATACCGCGCCCAGATCGCATAGGAACTGGTGGTGCGCCGATCATAGCCGTTGCGTGCAAAAACCACTGCGCCTTCCCGGAGATAACGTGCGGCGCTGTCCCATTCGTGCTTCTCGACGAACACTTGTGCCAGTGCGTTGTAAGCGCCGGCATATTCTTCCCGCAGCGCAATACGATCGGTGTGCGTGTTGATCGCAGGATCATTGAACGTAGCGATCACCTGCCGGAGATAATATTCCGCCGAATCGTACTGCTTCATCTCGCGAAAACAAATTCCCATCAGCAGCTTCGAATCGCCGGCGACGATGGGATCTTTCAGCTCGTCGGTGCGAAGGGCTTTGGTGCGCCGCATCTCATACAGCGCGGAATCGTAATTCTTCTGCGAAAGATAGATCTGCGCGAAGTTGTTATGCACCGTGCACCTGCCCTGCACGTTTTTCTCTTTGCGGAAAGCATACAGCGCCTGCCAGTAGCTTTCTTTCGCGAGCGTCATCAGGCCGAAACGGTAATATGCGTTCCCGATATCGACGTAAGCGTAGCCATCCATTTTCCCGATGCTGTTCATCGCTTCGGCATACGCTTCGAGAAAACGGATATAGCGCGTGTAATCGCCGAGCTGCGCGTACGCGATGGCTTTGTAGCGGTATTGTACTTCGAAATACGCGGCGGAATCGGTGATAGGATTTTTTTCCATCAGCGCCACGAGCTGTTCGTCGATGCGCAGCGCTTCTTTCGGATCGGAATTCACCACCGTCATGAACAGCGTGCGCATGCCGCCGATCTTGCTTTCGAGGTAATGCGGATCTTCCGGAGAAAGTGCGGCGATCTCCCTGCGAATGGTATCGGCAGAACTTTTCTGTGCGCTGAGGATGATTGTACTCAGCAGGAAAAGCAAGACAACGAAGGCGCGCATATGTCTACAGAAGCTGCAATTCATTTCAAGGCGCCGCCATTGGGGAATGAAGCGGGAGATTGCAGCAAGTTACGAATTGACGGATTGCCGTTGGCGAATGGCGGAATTTTCCTGTTGCTGCGGAAAGTCCGATCGCGTGGAGATTCTGCTGCGCAGAATGGTGCCGGGTGTCAACACCCGGCACGCCGGACGCTGCCGGCGTTGTGCCGCTGTTATTTGAAACAACCCAACTACAACAACCCGTCTCATTTTTTTGCTTCGGTTGTCAGGCCGAGTAGCGAAGCGTATCGAGGCCTGGCAACCGAAGCAAAAAAAATGGGAAGCACGTGATGCGCTTCCCATTTTTATCTGGTGTTTGGAGAGACTTACACTTCCTCTTCCACCTCTTTCTTGGCGGCAAGGAGCTTTTCGTATTCGTCTTTGGAACCGACGACGAGCTTCTCGTAGCTGCGGTGACCCGTACCTGCGGGGATGAGGTGACCGACGATCACGTTTTCCTTCAGGCCGTTGAGCGTATCCTGCTTTCCGTTGACGGCAGCTTCGTTGAGTACTTTGGTCGTTTCCTGGAAGGAAGCGGCCGATACCCAGCTGTTCGTCTGGAGAGAAGCGCGGGTGATACCCTGCAGGATCTGCGAAGAGGTTGCCGGAACTGCGTCGCGGAATTCAACCGGTTTCATATCCTTACGCTTGAGCATGGAGTTCTCATCGCGGAGCTTGCGTGCAGAAACGATCTGTCCTGCTTTCACCGACTGCGAATCGCCCGGATCAACAACCACTTTCTTGCTGAAGAGGCGGTCGTTTTCTTCCATGAAGTCGGCTTTGTTCGCGAGCTGGGTTTCGAGGAACATCGTATCGCCCGGATCATCGATCTCCACTTTGCGCATCATCTGGCGGACGATGACTTCAAAGTGCTTGTCGTTGATTTTTACACCCTGCAGACGGTAAACTTCCTGTACTTCGTTGACGAGGTATTCCTGTACGGCGGTGGGCCCTTTGATAGCGAGGATGTCGCCGGGGCTGATGGAGCCTTCAGACAGCGCTTCACCGGCACGGATGAAGTCGTTCTCCTGTACGAGGATGTATTTCGACAGCGGGATGAGGTACGTTTTGCGTTCGCCGGTGCGTGACTCGACGATCACTTCGCGGTTACCGCGTTTGATCTTGCCGAAGGTCACAACGCCGTCGATCTCGGAAACAACAGCGGGGTTGCTGGGGTTACGGGCTTCGAAGAGTTCCGTAACGCGCGGCAGACCGCCGGTGATGTCGCCCGATTTACCGAGGGCACGCGGGATCTTGACGAGGATCTGGCCGGCTTCGATTTTCGCGCCGTCGTTGGCCACAACGTGTGCAGCGACCGGGATGTTGTAGGTCTTGAGCACGTCGGTGCCGCTCATGATGCGGATCGCCGGGTTCTTCGTCTTGTCTTTCGATTCGATGATCACTTTTTCCGCGAAGCCGGTTTGTTCGTCGGCTTCTTCACGGAAGGTGATGCCTTCTTCGATGTGTTCGAATTCAACTTTACCGCCGAATTCGGAAACGATAACCGCGTTGTACGGGTCCCAATCGCAGATCGTCTGACCTTTCTTCACCGTTTCGCCGTTCTTCACGTACAGCTGTGAACCGTACGGGATGTTACCGGTGGTGAGGACGATCTTCGTGTTGAGGTCGATGATGCGCATTTCAGCAGAACGTCCGATGACCACGTCAACTGATCCGTTCTCCGTTTTGCGTTTCACCGTACGAAGCTCTTCGATCTCGACGATACCGTCGTATTTCGCTTCGAGTTTCGATGCGGAAGCAGAAGCCGATGCGGTACCACCCACGTGGAAAGTACGGAGCGTCAGCTGGGTTCCCGGTTCACCGATCGACTGCGCTGCGATAACGCCGACTGCTTCGCCCTGCTGGACCATGCGGCCCGAAGCGAGGTTGCGGCCGTAGCATTTCGCGCAAACGCCGTTCTTGGATTCGCAGGTGAGCACCGAACGGATCTCTACGGATTCAATCGCAGAGTGGTCGATGCGGACCGCGAACTCTTCGGTGATCTCGTTGCCGGATTCGATGATCAGGTCGCCGGTCTGCGGATCGTACACATCGTGCACCGTGGTGCGGCCGAGGATACGGTCGTGCAGGGATTCCACCACTTCCTCGTTCTTCATGAGCGGGATAGCGATGAGACCGCGGAGCGTTCCGCAATCTTCTTCGGTGATGATCACGTCCTGTGCAACGTCTACGAGACGACGGGTGAGGTAACCTGCGTCAGCCGTCTTAAGAGCGGTATCGGCAAGACCTTTACGCGCACCGTGCGTAGAGATGAAGTACTCGAGAATGGACAGACCTTCTTTGAAGTTCGAGATGACCGGGTTTTCGATAATCTCACCGCCGGCAGCGCCGGCCTTCGAAGGTTTCGCCATCAGACCGCGCATACCGCCGAGCTGCTTGATCTGCTCTTTGGAACCACGGGCGCCGGAATCCAGCATCATGTACACCGGGTTGAAGCCCTGGCGGTCGGATGAAAGCTGGTCGAGAACGCGCTTGGTGATGCGGTTGTTGGTGTGCGTCCAGATGTCGATGATCTGGTTGTAACGTTCGTTGTTGGTGATGAAGCCCATGTTGTAATTCGAGCGGACTTCTTCGACCTGGTCGTTCGCTTCGGCGATCATCTTGTCTTTTTCAACCGGGATGATGATATCACCGAGGTTGAACGACAGACCACCTTTGAACGCCATTTTGAAACCGAGCTCCTTGATATCGTCGAGGAATTTCGACGTTTTCGCCATGCCGGTTTCTTTGAGAACGTTACCGATAATGTCACGAAGTGATTTTTTCGTGAGCAGCTCGTTGATGTAACCGGCTTCGAACGGAACGACCTGGTTGAACAGGATACGGCCGAGCGTGGTCTCGATCACTTTCGGTCCGAGCTGACCGTTCTCTTTGTGGTTCTGGATCTTCACTTTCACGAATGCGTTCAGGTGAACGCGGCCCTCGTTGTAAGCAATGATCGCTTCTTCTGCGTTGTAGAACGTCAGGCCCTGGCCTTTCACCGTCACCTTGTCGTCGGTCTTCATGCCTTTGGTCATGTAGTACAGACCAAGGACCATGTCCTGGGAAGGAACGGCGATCGGGGCGCCGTTAGCCGGGTTGAGGATGTTGTGCGCCGCGAGCATGAGGATTTGCGCCTCGAGGATCGCTGCGTTGCCGAGCGGAACGTGCACAGCCATCTGGTCACCGTCGAAGTCGGCGTTGAACGCGGTACATACGAGCGGGTGCAGCTGGATTGCTTTTCCTTCGATCAGCTTGGGCTGGAACGACTGGATACCGAGACGGTGCAGCGTAGGAGCACGGTTGAGCAGTACGGGGTGGCCACGGAGAACGTTCTCCAGGATATCCCATACCACCGCGTCTTTGCGGTCAACGATCTTCTTCGCTGATTTTACCGTTTTCACGATGCCGCGCTCGATGAGCTTGCGGATAATGAACGGCTTGAAGAGCTCGGCAGCCATGTCTTTCGGCAGACCGCATTCGTGCAGCTTCAGTTCCGGACCTACGACAATGACCGAACGCGCGGAGTAGTCGACACGCTTACCGAGCAGGTTCTGACGGAAGCGGCCTTGTTTACCCTTGAGCGAGTCGGACAGCGATTTGAGGGCGCGGTTCGATTCGGTCTTAACGGCGTTGGATTTACGTGAGTTGTCGAAGAGCGAGTCGACAGCTTCCTGGAGCATACGCTTCTCGTTACGGAGAATGACGTCCGGAGCTTTGATCTCGATCAGTCGCTTGAGTCGGTTGTTACGGATGATAACACGACGGTAGAGGTCGTTCAGGTCAGAGGTAGCGAAACGGCCGCCGTCCAGCGGAACGAGCGGGCGCAGTTCCGGCGGAATCACCGGCACTACCTTGATGATCATCCATTCGGGACGGTTTTCCACGACGCGGTTCGCCTGGCGGAAAGCCTCGACCACCTGCAGGCGCTTGAGCGCTT